>JBHLNK010000104.1:0-10499 GCA_048941625.1 Promethearchaeota archaeon
CATCAGATACATCCTCGAGTAATTTTGGGAATTCATGAATTCTTATAGCTGCATATAGTGAAGCAGCAACAAATCCATCAATTGTTCTTCCCATTGTTAGTTTCTTCTTTGCAATTTCGGTGTATATCCTCCATGCCGTTTCACTAATATATTCAGGAATATTAAGTTTTGATGCATACAATTTTAATTTTGGTTTAGCTTCCCAAAGATTCCTCTCTAATGAATTTATTAATGATCGCTGTATTTTTGAGAGTCTTGAAAACATTACACTTTTTTTACTGTTCAAAATATTTCCTTTTGAATCAAGTCTATTACTAGAAAGAATAGTACGTGGTCCAAATTCTCTCCATGAAGGCTCAGTATGTCTTCTTTCATTAATTTCTTCTATTGTATAGGCTCTTCTTTCATTCTCTACTAAAATTTGCCCTAAAATTGTTCCACAATTAGTACAGACCTTATTACCATCTTTATTTTTAATGCACGGGTTCTCACAGCAATGTTCTATTTCTGGATAATAATTCTTTGATATAAACCTATTTTTACAACTATGAATTTTATAATATCTCCTATTTATTATATTCTTAAAAATTCTATAAATAAAATAAAAATTGATTAATTTCTTTTCCCAATAATTATGATTAACAACAAATTGAAAAATCTATGTATTATATTTAATAATATAATCTCTAAATTCTCAATTGAATTATATTCAACCAGAAGAAAAAGATTGGGAATAATTTATTTTAATATTCGGTTTTAAAGATATTTCTAGTGGATATTGTAATATTAATACATTTTTTACAAACTCGAAAAGAAAATAAATCCCCAATTTATAATACCACCTATAATTAAAGCAATTAAAATTTCCAGTAAAGAAATTTGAATAGCATATTTCCAATTAGTTTGTTTCGCGATTATTATAATTGTAGCAAAACATGGAATGTATAACATTGTAACTAAGCTGAAGGTAATCATTTGAATAGGTGTTAATAATACACCTATAGTTTTTCCGAGATTTTCTGCAAAGAGAGCAAGAAGTACAAGTGTTAATTCTTTCCGTAGGATGCCATAGATTAGGAAAATTCCCGTAGCTGCGGGTAGACCTAGCCAAAATACTGAAATTGGTGAAAAAACAAAATTAATTGGCTCTAAAGCATTAAAAATTAAGAGAATCTCTAATGAAATTCCAAGTAAAATTATAATCGGAAGGGCTTTAAAGACAAATTCTTTTGATCTAAGCCATGTCTGTTTTAGAATTACATTATAATTAGGTAATCGATATTCATGCATTTCCATTATTAATTCAGTACAAGCTCCTGGCATAGTTTTGTTAAGAATTCTGCCCACAACCAATATCACTGAGAAATTAATTATAAATAGAAAAACAACCCATGAAAATCCTAAATAACTTCCTACTAATCCCATAACTACTGTCATTGTGGCAGCACAGGGAACTAGTGATGTTAGTACAATTGATATTTTTTTTTCGCGTTCTGTTTCCATGATTCTACAACCAGCACAAGCAGGGACGTTGCAACCAAAACCTAATATCATTGGAATTATTGTTTTACCATGTACTCCAATAGAATGCATTATTCTATCCATCATAAATGCTGCTCTTGGCAGATATCCCGAATCTTGTAGAATTTCAATTATCAAGAAAAAAGGAATAACAAAGACTAGTACACCTCCAACAGCTCCTATTATCCCCCCTACTCCGCCATCCCAGAAAATTTTTACCCAAATTGTGTTTTCTCCAAAAAGTCTGTAAAATCCTTCACTCCACATCCCATATCCATCTTCTATTAAACCTTTAAAAAAATTTCCGATTGAAAAAGTAAACTGATAGATACCGAAAATAACTAATATTAATATCAGATATCCCAAAATTGAATGAGTAGTCAAATGATCTATTTTATCAGCGAGAGAGATCTTTGTAGCCTGTTTTTTAGATTTTTGAATTAGTACCTTATCTACTATTTTATTTATATTATTATAGATTTCTGAGGAAATAATTGTATTAATATCTTCTCCATGAAGATCTTCAAGTTCTTTTTGATATCTATTAGAATTTTGGATAATTTTTGAGAAAGATTCGCCGTCTTCAAATAATTTCTTAATTTCCTCATCATTTTCTAATAGTTTAATTGCTAAAAATCTATTTGGATAAGAAGAAATATTTTTAGTTTCTGAATTCTTTTCAATTTCCGAGCTAAGAGCTGATACTTTTTCTTCGATTTCTTTTCCAAATGAAAGAATCCCAGAGAGATCAGGGAATTTAAATTCACTTTTTAATGATAATTTTGATTTTAATTTATTATGGATGCGCTTCTCTCGGTGATGTTGGTGAGTGTGATGCTTAAAATGTCCAGAATTGCTTTTTCCTTGATCTAAATAAGGATGTTGATTTTTTATCATCTTGATTGCTTCTTCAAGGAGTTGATGGACTCCAACACCATGAACTGCAACTAAAGGAAGAACGGGTAATTTAAATATCTCTTTAAGCTTCTTAAAATCAATATCCATTTTTCTTTTATGGAGTATATCCATTTGATTAACTGCAAGAATTATCGGAACTTTTAATTCTAATAATTGAAAGGTAAAAAATAAGTTTCTTTCTAAATTTGTTCCATCTATAACATTGATAATTAAGTCGACATTATCAGATACAATAAATTCCCTACTCACTATTTCTTCTATTGTAAATGTTGAGAGAGAATAAATCCCTGGAAGATCGACAATATTAAAGTGATATCCAATAAAATCTAAATTTCCTTCCATTTTTTCAACAGTTTTTCCAGGCCAATTTCCAATCGTTTGAGATAATCCCGTTAATTGGTTAAAAATGACAGATTTCCCTACATTGGGATTTCCCGCTAATGCTATGTTGATTATATCCTTATATTCTCGCTGACTTTTTCTTTTTGGCTTTTTCGGTAAGTGACAACTCATATCCATTATCTAAAGATTTTATTCTTATTTTTAAACAATTTTTTGAAAAATCAGAAATAAAAAACACTATATTTTTTATATTTCACATTTTCCATGACATTTAACAAAAATTTTTGATGCGAGACCTCTACCAATAACTAATGAAGTCCCTTTTACAATTATTTCTATAGGTCCTCTCAAAGGAGCAGATTTTTTTTTTAATATTTGTATACCAGGAACAACTCCTAAATTAGCAAGTCGTCTTTTTGCTTTCATACCTGCCCTTACACGTAACACAGTTACTACTTCCCCCTTATCACAATCAGTTAAGCATTTAATTAATGGAATCTCCATAATTTCATCCTCAAATAGTTTCTTTGATATATTGTCAAAAATAGCATTTCACATTCAAAAAAAGTCTTCCTTGTTAAAATCAATGAAGCTTATAATTTAAATTTAGGCATAACAAATTATAATTAATTTAATTATATTAAAATTTTTAGATTTATTGCTTCTGTAATAATTCAAAATCTTTGACTAAATATTTAATAAGAAATTGGATATTTAACTAATTCAAATAAATAAATAATAGATAAATTTATTAAGTTAGTCATCTTCATTTCTTTTTACTATCGAGTATTATTCAAAACCATTGTGTGGCATCTGCCTCTAAAACCAAATCATTCAGAGTAGCTGCGCCTACAATTTTTACTCCGGGAATTAATTCAACTTTTTCCCATCCTAACATTCTTTTCGATGCTTCACATACCAGAATTTCAATCCCCATATCCAATGTTTTATCTATCATCTCCTTTACGCTTGGAAATTCCCCTAGTTTAATTCTTTCAGCTTCACCAGGCTTTAATATTCTTAATCCTGTACCTAAATAATATACAACTGGTTTGATATCCATTGCTTTAGCGGTTTGAGCCAAAACTAAAGGTGAATATTGACGTTCTGGATCGTGAGTAGTTTGTACGTATAATATAAACTTCTCTTTTTCGTTTATAATACACCACCTCTTATTAAAATATTATTTTATCATTTTAAGTATATAAAATTTTTTAGCAAATATTGTGTTATACATAAAGCATAATCTTTTCTAATAAAACTCACTTTTATATTCTAAAATAAAAGTAAAACTTTAGTAAAGAAAAAATAAGAATTTAAATGAATTTATAAAATATTATTGTTCTTTTAATCCTTAAAGAGAGTAGTTAGAATGCAAGATGTATTTTTCAAATTATTTCAACTAACTATTATTACTCTGAAAAGAATTATCCTTAAACTTTTATGATTGAACCTCTTATTAATGTGTTGCGCAAGATATACAGGGATCAAAAGCTCTAATTATCCACTGAATATTGTTTTTCACAAAATTAATATCTCCCGTTCTTTCAAATAATCGTTTAGCATAATTAGTAATCATTTCATTTATTAGTGGAATATTAAATTCTGTAGCAACAAATAATTTAATTCGATCAACAGAATTATGGTTATTAATATGATAATGATGCAATAGAATCCCTCTGGGTGCTTCAATTACACCAATCCCCTCAGATTTTTTTACAGAATTCAAAGAAGGAAGTATATTTTTTGTATTTAAATTAGGATCATCCATTATTTGCAAACTCTGACAACTTTCAATATACATTTCCAATAACCTAATAAAATTGGCAAATAGGATATTATTCTTCCATGTTTTATCAAAATATTCTAGATAAGTGTTAATTTGTTCTAGATCATAATTTTCTATAAGATTATATCGGGCAAAAGGACCAACAATCACTTGTTTCTTATTATTAAAATAAAAATCAATTCCACGTAAATTGGGTTCTTTTCCAAAATAAGAAGAGTAGTTTTGTTTTTCAAATTCTATCATATTTCTATTATGTTCTTTAAGAGATATTCTTTCTGAATTTCGATTATAATTTCTAAAATTCGACAAACTAAGATAAATAAGATTTGGAACATGAAGTTCTTTGGGAGGTAATTGATTAGAAAATAATTCGATAAATTTTTCGATAATCCATTCCAAATTGATTAAAGCTTTTTGAAATAGTCTTTTAGCTATGGAAATAATTTTGTTGGAAGGAGAAAAAATAATTCCTCCAGGAATAAATGAAATTAAATGAACAGATCTACCACCAAATAAATTGTTTATTTCATTTCCAATTTTTATTAATTCATAAATATTTGTAGTTAGCTGAGGATTATAATTAATTAAATCATACACATTTGCGGTTTTTTGAACAGAATTAAAAATATTTAATAAATCTGGTAATGTTTGGAAAAAGAAACTCATGGAATGGGATTTAATTAATTCTCCAGCCATCAATATGCGTCTTAGAAGAAAAGTCTGCTCTGACACCTTGATATTATAAATATCTTCAATTGCTTTACAACAAGCAATTGCTTGAGAAGTATAACACAATCCACATATCCTAGAAACTATTTTTGGAATGTCTATTAACAACTTACCAATTAAGAAATTTTCAAAACCTCTATAAATATTAAATTCAAAATTTACTAATGAAATTTCATCATTTTGAATTAAGATTTTTGTTTCACCATGTCCTTCAATACGTTTACAAATATCAATAACTTTTAACAATTTTTTCACCCTCTCAATTTTGGTTTTGAAAATCGATAAAAAATTCCTTGATAATCTTTAAGCTCTTGAGACAAGTTTATTAAACTCAAATAATTAATTAGATTAGAAGTAAAATCTTTTGAAACGGTCCCCATACATCCTTCACAGGGAAGGCCCATCTTAATACATTTATGTTCACACCCATCTCGAGTTATTGGTCCTAAACATAAAATATTGTTCTCTAAAAAACATTTAGGGTCTTCTTCATTAAAATTAATATCTTCAGGATTTGGAGAAATTTTTGAGACATTTATATTTGAATTTATTTTCATATCCCCTCTTAATGGGCAACTTCCACACATGTTTTTTTTAGAGAGTATAATTTCTTTATTTTCAACCAATCTAATCAGACAATTTCCAAAAAGCTTCATAGGTGGTGGACAACCAGGAATGAATCCATCAATTTCAATATAACTAGAGATTGGTTTTGTAGGTTTTATATCTGATAAACTTAAAATGCCACCAAAACAAGCACATGTTCCTAATGCATACACTTTTTTTGATCGTTTCCGGATTTTTCGAAGGATAGATACTTGATTTTCTTCAGAAACACATCCTTCAACTAGACATACATCACAATTTTCGAAATCTTTTATATCAGAAATAAATTCAAAGTAAACTATTTCAGTTCTTTCAAAGAATTGTGGAAAAATATCTAATGATATAAGAGATGAGATGCATCCACTACAAGAAGTTAGAGAAATTATTGCAAATCTAGATTTCAAACTTAGCCACCTCTAATAATTTTTCATAAAATTTGTTAACAACTTCAGCAAATTTATTACCCTCAACTGCATTCATATGTTTAAGAATGATTCTTTCGCGGTATTTCATCGGAATTATAATTTTTAATAATGATATTTTTTTTTCTACTTTTTCTACTCCGTCAATATATCGACATGCATTTTTTCTGCAACCGATTATCATTACTCCATCGAAACCAAACTCAAAAGATTTAATTATAAAATTTGTATCTATACGACCTGTGCAGGGAACTCGCAAAATAAAAATATTTGGATAATATGAGTTCTTCTTAAGACCTGCATCATCAGCAGCGGCATACCCGCAAGATCGACAACAAAAGGCAATAATTTTGGGATGTTCTTTAAATTTCGAAAAAATTTCAATTGTTTTTAAAATCTTTTCAGAATTATTTAAGTTTAAATCGATAGCATTAGTAGGACATACGCTAGCACAAGTACCGCAACCTTTGCATTTGAACTTGTCTATATTTACTTTATCTGATTCTATTGAAATTGCATTATAAGGGCAAATTTTAGAGCATAAACCACATAAGCCACACTTATTATCATCAATTTCAATTCCGCTAAATTCCGCTATTAAGTAATTTTTGGAAAGAAGTGAAATGATTTTAATTGCAGTTTTATTAACAGTTGAAATAGTAGAATGATAATCTAAAGGACCAAATATCGTTCCAATCCCGTATATTCCAGAAGCTAATGTCTCTTCGCTCATAAAACCATAATCATCTAATGTGAAGTCCATTGTTTTTCGAAATGTTTTTAAATCTTCATTTGGAACTAATGACTGATTTAACACAATTAAATCACTTGGGTATTCTTTAGAATCTGCTTTTACGATTTTTTGACCATTACTTTCAAATATTTCTAATTTTTTAGCGTATTGTATTCTATAGTCCGTGGATCTTAATAATAAATCATCTAATTTATTTAACTTGCTTAAATCGTAAAAAATGTTAACTTTACAATCAGGATTTTTTACCTCAATGTAATTTAAATATTTTAAAGCAAGCATATCTTGAAGTTTATGTTGATGATCAGAAGGTCCCACATATTGAATAATTGAAATCGACTTTGGAGGTGTATTATCAGAGATTTTTACTATTTTACCTTCTGTAAATCCATCAGAAGATAACATTCTTTCAAACTCAGATGAGGTAATTATATCATTCTGTGGATTATAAGAATAATCATTTAAATCTGAAAAAAGTTCAGAACCAATAGCTATAACTTTAGTACCAACTTTAATTTCAATTTTCTCTGATGTTTGCAATAAATTTATTGCTTTATTTACACATGCACGTTCACAAATTCTACAATTAAGACAATTTTTAATATCTGATTCATCAATTAAAGGAATAAAAGGATAGGAATGAATAAATGGGATATAAATAATTTTTCTAGTATTTAATCCAAATTCATATTGATTTGGTTTTTCAATACTACATACTTCTATGCATTGTTTGCAACCAGTACATTTCTTTGCATCTATATATCTAGGCTTTTTAATTAAATTAAGAACAAAATTTCCAACTTCTCCTGAAACATTTTCTATTTCAGTATTAGTAAGAACTTTTACATTATTTTCATTCACTAATTCACCTATTAATTCTGAAATGAAACATATAGAACAATCACCCATATTATGAATTCGATCCCATCTGGCAACTTTACCTCCTAAAGTTGGGGATTTTTCAATAAGATATACTTTTATTCCTGCGCGCGCTAAATTTAGTGCAAGAGTTATGCCTGCAATTCCACCTCCTAAAATTGCAGTACTCTTTTCAATTTCAACTGTTTTGACTTTTATCGTTTTTTGGAGGCTAACCCGTTCAACTGCTGCTTCGATTAACAATTTTGCTTTTTCTAATGAAAGAGAAGGATCTATTTGATCTAATTCAAATTGATGTACCCAACAACATTGTTCTCTAATATTTGCAATTTCTATATTAACATGCTCAATACTATCCTCGAAAATTCGTTCAAAAAGATGTTGATGAGTTCTTGGAGAACATGCTGCTATTACAATCTTATTTAAAAAATTGTCCTTTACCCAGTGTGTAATTTTATTAAAATTTTTTTGCTGGCATAAATTTTCAAAGATTCTTACTGAGACAACTTTTTTTAGTTTATTCACATAATTTTCAAGTGCAGATATATTGATTACTTTTGAAATTTCCGTGTTACAATTACAAATTATAACTCCAATTCGATTAATTTCACTTCCCTTTGAATCTAAGTATTCATCTATATTTTCTCCTGATAAAATTCTTTTGTTAATATTCAATATTTTAAGGACGCGTTTTCCATCTTCTGTAAGGAAATAAGACTTCTTATCTTTATCTACTAAAGATCCAATCTTTTTAAGATGAAAATTTAGTTGTCCAGTTGTTTCTAACCCTAGTTTTTCCATTAAGTCTGTATAGGGCATATAACCTTCTTTTTCCAAAAGAAGTAAGATCTTCCTCCTAAATGAATGTGATAATATTGAATAAACATCCATTTTTCTGAATCAATCAACTCCTTTTTCTTTCTAGAAATTTTATCCAAAATTATATCAAATTTTAAAAAAATTATGTAAAATTTTAAAAAATATTTTAATTAATTACTCTTCAGAATCTCCTGATAATCGAGTTAAACATTTTAATTAAGAAGTTTTATTTTTCATAAAATTTTCAAATCGTCTCATTTTTAATTTACAGAATTGAGATATATGCTCTTTCATTTTGTTTTGAGAGATTCTATCAAGTTCTAAACATTTAACCACTCCCGCTGCTCTTACTTTTCTAAATAAATCTATTCCTTTTTGAGTACGAGTTATCACAGTTGTAAATTTATCTAAAGATCCTAATCCTCCAAATGAAATATCAGCATAAATATTTGTAAAATCTTTACAAGCATTGCATGCTCCTCGCATATAATTCTTTAATTCCTTAAAAGGGATATTGACTATTTTTTGAGAAACACCTCTATCTTTTAAATAAACGATTAAGTCTTCTTTAATGTTTATTCTTTCAATATTCTCAAAATTGAGTCTAAAGTCTTTTTCAAATTTCTTAATTGCATTTTTATCAAAAAAAAAGTTCTCATAACAAAATAATCCTAAACAAAGTTCAATATTTTCTGAGGGAATAATACCTAAGTTTTGCATGCATCTAATTGTATAAATTTGACAAGGTGTTCCCACAAATGCTAATTTCTTAAATTTATGTTTTTTTATTTCTGGAAGCGAATTTGTATATGTATGAAATTTATGAACTTCGTCTAATTGTGGATATAAATCTAATTTAATACCAGATGCATTTATCAAATCTTCTTTATTTTTAGCTAGCATTGTCTCTCTCAAAAATGGAGATTTGGTTTTTGCGACTATTGCTCCGTCAATAATCTTTTTCTCAAGAAAGTAATTAATTATAGAGTTGACTACTCCTCCATCCGTTCCATGTTTTAAGAAATCTTTATCTGTGGCTTGACAAGAGTAAATATTCGAGATATAACCATAAGGCATTGATTCAAAATTTGAAAAATGATAGTCTTTATTGAGATCTTCATCTAAAACATGTGTTTGTGGACAAATTAAATAACAAATTCCGCACTCAAGACATTTATCTTCATTTAGATAAACTGGTGGTGAATTGGGATCTTTAAATCCAATTACCTCGTTCTCAATCGAATTGCAAAAACTTATACAACCACCACATTGTTGACAAATACCGAGCTTGTGAACCTCTTCAATTAAATCCTTAAATATTTTTATCCTCATTTTAAAAACCACCTATATTTTTATTTTGATTTTCAATAATATTAATGATTATTTTAATAATTTTTATGATCACCATGATAAGTATTATTGTCAAGATATATAAATATAACTTTTTTTCTAGGTTGGGTGATCATAATCCATCATATTGATTTATGAAATTCCTATTCTGATTATGAATATATGATATATATTAATCTAGAACTAGTAATAGAAAGTTCATATTCGTACATTATTCAGAAAATATGACAACTTGATTTATCAAATAACTAAAATTTTAATTATCATATTATTTAAATTTACTTTTTCTCATCATCTAATCAGAAATTAATGCACTTTTATAAAGAAAAATGAATTCATATAAATTCTTATCAATATGAGAATTTGAAAATTT
>JBHLNK010000105.1:0-10473 GCA_048941625.1 Promethearchaeota archaeon
AACATTCAATTTTGTTATCAAATCTTTGCCATTGACATCTGCTGTTACTTTTACATCAAAACTGTTAAAAAATTTCAGTTTTCCAGTGTAGTCCACTACAATCATTTCACCATTAATGTTTTTCTCTTGTCTTATAACAAGTTCTCGATATTTTGGATTAAAATCTAACTCTCTAAATTTCTTACTTAAAAAAAAAGCTTTCTCTTCATGGATAAAATGCCAAGATTTTATTTTATGAGAATATTTTTTGTTTAATGAATTGATACTTTTTCTGATTAGCTCTTTATCCCTTAGATCCTTAACAATATTCTCTAAATCCGAAAGGAATTCTTCTTTTTTCTTACCTTCGATATAAAAAACCTGACCTAATCTAGGGTGATCCTTTTCATTTTCTACATATTGTACTACTAAAGGTGATAATTTAGTCATTATTTACTCTCAATTCATTATTTTATATCTTTTTATAACCTCTTTGAAGTTATAGATCCTAATAATTTTTAATTTAGTTGGTTCTGTGGTTACAAGTAGGAGAAAAACAATATTGGATGTAAATTTACTATTTTTCAAATTTATTAACCAGATTTTTATCAAAGTCGTTATTAGGAAAATAGGGTAAGCCTCTATATATAATTGACTAGATTTAATTTAAACTGATGAACTCTATAATTCAATTATTAATTTAATAATTAATTAATATTCAGAAAGGGATGCCAGGAAAGATTCAAGAGTTTGGTGGGGGTTGGAAAGGAGTCCTTGGGATGCCCCTCAACTATTCTATAGTAATAAGCGTAATTTCTTAGAAAACAGTTGATTCTTAGTACGTGAATTAACCTCAATTGATGAACGGAAGATCCTCTTAGAAGGGGAATCTCAACAAATCAAAAAAGAAATTAGGCGCTTTTTAAATAAGTTTATTAGAACGAAGTATATGAATAACTAATATTTTTAAGCGAAGAAACCAGGTAATATCAAGATTATAAACATTGCGATAAAGAAAATGATCATAATTACATAAAAGTACTTAACCCAATTACTTTTTTCTCGTACTATTTTAAGCACTTTTATTTGGACTCCGCAGTTCACGCAAATCACTTGATCCTCACTTACTTCAGTCCCACATTTAGGGCAAGTTTTCTTATCAATAAAAAGTGATATTAGATTTTCTGTTTAATTAGAATTAAGAAATAATATCTGTAATAAAAAAAAATAGAAATAAAGGTAAAAAAGCATACTTTGGATATTATTCTATTCTTCTCCATAATTTTGGAGCTATAAAAAGGTATAAAACTATAACTATGTATAGAATCTTAAATATTAAACACATCTAAATGAGATTAAAATGGCTTAAATTTAAGGTTTCTTAATAAAAAAAAAATAAAGGTAATTTGTTATTGGATTATACATATTTAAAATTATAATAATATGCACCTGATAACTCAATACCAGAGTGAATCTCGTGGAATAAGCCTTGGAATTTCCAATGTTGATCCAAATCTAAAATCCAAGTCATCTGAACTTGATAATAGCCTTTAATAGTTAAAGAGGGGCAATAACCGATTTTCATACTAGTTTCATCGCACTCAGGATTAGGAACTGTTCCGTAACCAACCAATGGAGAATTTGTACCAGTAGTCCATGATCCCTCAATAGTCGGAGGGATCGACTCTGCTTGATGGATCGAAGTTTTAGGAGGATTGGGAGTAGAATCTAACAGACCAAGAATCTCTAATAGTATATTTAAGGGAATATGGATCCATTCTTTTGTCCCAAGAGTAACAAGATCTACAAAGATAGAAAACGCTGTTAATAGATACTCCATCTCATAAAAAGTATAATCACCATTATAATTAGGGTGTATCTGAGGAAGGTGAATATCATTACCATTTAGATTAAAATATGAAAGAAAATTACCTTTTTCATCTATAATTCTCCATTGAATTTTCATAGAATTAATAAAGTACCGATATTCTTCGATATGATAATCAGTAATGTAGCAATAATCTCTATCAGGATTTATCCAAAATGCAATTTCTGTAGAGAGAGCTGGAAGACCGTATCCAATTTCTAAAACTTCGTTATCATAATATATACATGAGCTTATTGCGACGATAACTCCATCTGAAGATTCATCAAATGAATATATTTGCATAGGTATAAATCTATAATTATTAGGACCATAAGGATGGCTCTCAACAAAATCAATTCCACTCACTTTTAAATATTCTAAAATTATATGAGGATCATTTCCATAAATTCCATTACAAATTTCAATTTCTATTATGTGACCACCTGGAGTTCCAAGTTCAAATGCTTCAGGATTATTAACATAACTAGTATTTAGTAAAATTAGAATATTCTCATCGAAAATTTTTATACCATCTACATAAATTCTAACATCTCGAGAGGAAGGTTCGTACTGCTTAACTTCTTTAAAACTAAATTCAATAAAGGGATCTGATAGGATATCTATGTCTATAGTCTCTATGGTAAATCCTAATTTTGATTCTTCTATATTGGGAAAATAGCGATTAGTTGATCCTATAAGAGTTTCGGGAGACCAATCCTCGGGACTGGAACATTGAATGCATAACCGATCTAATTCCATCTCAAAAGCATTATTATGATTTGAGGTCTTAAATCGAATTCTCACCTCATTATCATCAGAAATGTAAGAATCGGTTAAAATATAATAATCAGTAATTTCTTCTGTAGTTGAACTAGATTCTAATCGGCTCCATCGATTTTGAGGATCATCCCAATTATAAATATCTAGTTCACAATTCACAGATGCAGTTGTTTTATAATCGTATTTTAAATAATTGATTGGTCTTAAAACTGGATCAGTAATATCCCATGTTATTTCATAATCAAAAGAATAGTCAGTTGTTAGGTAACTTATGTAAATCTCTACATATACTGCTTCAATATCTTCCCAATAAGATGTAAAAGGAGACTGCATAATGTTAACCTGCATCCAGAAATTATTTAGATCTGCTTGCGTAAAACTTAATCCTGAGAATGTTAATGATTTCCATACATAATTTGTGGAAGCTGCATCAAAAATTCCCGCAATACCAGATAAACTTGAAGTCATCCATATTTCACAACTCGGCCCTGTAGTTTGTTCTTTTAAATACATATTAACAATCATTTTAGTGATAAAAAAACCTGATGGAAGTGTTAATGAGGTAAAACTCCATCTGTCAGTAAATCCAAAAAATGATGACGAATCTCTTATATTTCCACCATCACCATTCATATCTCCTGGAGCTTCATCTAGTTTCTTCCAATGAGGTTTACCATCTCCTTCAATCCAATTTGAATAAATGTCAACATTTGGTTTTATAGATCCTATATAGAATTCAGATCCAAAAGACTGTGTAATTTCTGCATCAATACTCGTATAATTATTATCATTTTGTTTCAAATCTCCTGTATTTCCCCCACTTCCTTTGGTAAAATTGAAATCATCCCATTGATCTGGCGTTTCATACTGAGCTACGCTTGATTTCGGTGTATATGACTCTGGTAAATCTGATTTTGGTGATCTTGTTGGTGCGTCTTTGAAAATTAAAGGAAAGGAAGATATGGTAGTAGAAAGTAAGATAGCTGTTAGTACAATGTACAAAATACTCTTTTTAATTATCAACTTTAATTTACTCATAATTTTCACTTTTTTCGATTTTGTATAATTTTTATTAGATTTCAAGCAACACGTCCTATGTTGCCAAACAATATCTAGAGAAATTTGATATTTAAATATTTGGTGAGAGGAGTTATCCTTACTTTTTATGATTATGAGACAATGTCTGTTCAGATGAGTAATCTTAAATAAATGAAAAAGAGGACACTATCATGAGAATTACAATAACTTTCATTATCGAAACGCATGATGATGAAGACTACCAATTAGATCTTCTGTAGAATTTAATTTTCTACCTTTTACTTTCCTTTTTTTTTCTCATTAAGCTTAAAATGATAAAATTTAACTATTTTAAAGGAAAAAATATATTCTACAAAAAAAAAAGGATTTAAATTAGATTTTAGTTGAAAAAGGTATAGTAGTTTGGTGGATAATATACCTCTGGTGTCTGTGGTGTGGGTGTCTGTGGAATTTCCTCGAGAATGATTATCAGATTAAATGCCTGGTGACAAGTATATCCTTGTGCAACATGGAGCCAGAAATATTGAGAGAAATATCCCCAGTATTTATCTCCAAAAGAATCCCCATCAGCTACTTCACTTCCGTCACATGACGCTAGGAGATAAGCAGGGATATCCTCGAGATCAAAGTAATCAGTAAAATATCCTGAATGGCAACATCCAATAATACCTTCGACTTTCTCGCATGATGTCTCTTGTACAAGCTTAACTATTTTATCTCCAAAATGTGTCTTAATTAATCTTATAGTTCCATGACCATTAAGGTTTGCACCACTAAAGCTTCCGTGTGTTCTGATCATTATAAAAAATTCATCTTGAAAATCTATTCTTTTGTAGATGAAAGTATCAAAAATTGTATCAAAGCCAGAACTAATAGAATCAACATCTCGAAAATAATAGAATCTTCTATCTCCTTCACTTCCATGCGACGGATACCAGATGCGAACCGCTTTTTAACATTCAATACATTTAAATATATTTTTCTCTTAAAATATATCGAATCCAGAATTAATGTTTTTAGACAAAAAATTAAAAATTAATTATGGATTTTTCATTTCATAAAAAAGATAGAGGGCAAAATTATGAAAACAATAGAAAGAAGAACCAAATTAGTTTTAATGCTTTTAGTTATACTTGGAATAACACTTCCAGCGCTAGTTCACTTATCTGTACCAAATGTAAATAAACAGATTACCCCTAAAAGCTCTAGTTTACCAGAGATTGAAGATTTCAGTAGCGAAGCACATGGAACAAGTGGATTGGATATTGATTTCATTGATGAATATCATGGATACGGCTCAGGTTATTACTGTGATCATTATATTAGTGATGGTCCTTTTGGGGATCATAGCAAAGTTTTAATTGTACGAGATGCTCAAGGAGCTCTAAATACATGGTCAGTGCATTATCTTGACGAATCTCTCTATTTAGGATATATAAAGTTTTCCTTATGGCTTAATGGTGGAGGATCGTGTACAAATCCTCATTATCATTACATAAAGTTCAGAGATAACTCCGATACCGTTGCATTTCAATTAAGATTTGATCTTTATACTAATAATGCCTATTATTATTCTGGTTCAACCTGGTCGTTAATAGCGACTTTAACGAAAGCTGAATGGTATAGATATAACATTGACTTTAATATTAACTCTCATACTTTCAATATCGAAATTAAAAAGGAGACAACCGGTGAAATCGCTGGCAAATTATTTGATAGACCATATGAAAATAATGTTCCTATAGAAGAAGTATATATTGGCACTACAGTAAACCACTATTCTGGAAATTCAAGATGGGATGATTTTGAATTTGGAAAAGATGAATATTCAGATACGTTAAGACCAAATCAAGAAGTTCAAATCCAATGGGAGTATTCAGATGTCACTTATATTGATGAAGAGATAGAGAAACCAAATCCAGGAGATGGAAATTCAAATTCACATTCAGGCTATTCAGAATATAAAACGGATATCTTTGGTATGGATACAATCGGATTAGATCGGAGAGTCGCGTCAATTAATGTTCACTTATTATGTGTTTGTGATGTCTATTTAACCGGATTTGCTCGAATAAAAATTTATTATAGGATTGGGAATGAAGGGGCTTGGTCAAGCGAAAAGGTGGTTTCATCTCCATTTTCGAAAGATTGGGTTTCCTTTAGATGGGATGGACTTAGTTTAAGTAAAAGTGATATAGATAATCTTCAAATAAGATTAACCGCAGAAATCAGTACCACCGGATTGGAAGGAGGTGTTTCTGTAGATACCATGTATGTAGAAATAGAACATATCCCAGAAAAGATTGGCGTTTTTTTCTGGGCAAGTGATGCAGGTACTAGTGCTGGAAATATAGCATATGAGGAAGAGATTGCAAATCATGTATATTCATACAGAGATGTTCTAATACAAGAGGGCTATACGAAATTTTTCATGATTCCTGATGTTGATGATGATGATCTCAATGATGAATTTAACAATGTAAAAGCGTTTGAGTATAAATCAGATTCCATCTTCTTTTATTTTTGGGGGCATGGTAATGTAGATGGTAGTCATTCTTTTGTAAAACTTAACTGTTATATAGATTATAGGAGATGTGATCTTTATTCCTATAGCTTAATCTATATTTTAAATAGCTTTGAATCTTCAAGGATAGGATATCTTGTAGAATCATGTAAATCGGGGTATTTTGTTGAAGATCTTGATGATAACCCATTTCTAGCGATCTCTTCAAGTGATCATCTTCTTAATTCATATTCTGATATTTTACATGAAGGACGTTTTTCAAATCATTTCTGGGATGCCGTGGGGAATGATTATGATGCTTATATGGCATATGTCAATGCAAATTATTGGAATCAATATTATTCAAATCCAATATGGATAATTATATTTGCTCCTTTATGGTGGCCTTATCAAAATCCACAATATGACAATAATCTCTATGATCACACAGGATATATGTTCTTTGCATAATATATAATCTTAACTTCTTTTTTTTTTTGAAATTTCTAATTTTTATGGAAATACCCTAAATCAAGTACATAGAGGAATTGGTGTTATAATCTGCAAGGGCGGAAGATGATTTAAGAAGGACAAACAGAATTTTCTATTTTTTTTCGGAATTAGATATGTAATCTTTTATAATAGATTATCTTTGACCTTTATCCAGTTAGTTCTTTAAACTCATCTGAATCGCGAATATTGTCAAAATCTGGGTCTAACTTTGCTTTTTCCTTAAAAATATTATCAATTTCGATTGCTTTCTTTAAATTTATTAAAGACGTTTGCTTATTATTTCTTAATGATTCAATACAAGCCTTATTATACCACGGATGAGCATATCTCTCTTCAATTTCAATTGCTTTGTTATAACAATCTATTGCCTCATCCTTTCTCCCTGATTTGGATAATATTATTCCCATATTATTCCATGCAAAAACAAATTTTTCATCAATTTCAATGGCCTTATTAAGACACTTTATTGCTTCATCTATTTTCCCTAATTTAAATAACACAGTTCCTTTATTATACCATGCTAAATCAAATTTCTCCTCAATTTCAATTGCTTTGTTATAACATTCTATTGCGTCTTCCCTTCTTCCTAATTTAGATAATACCATACCCTTATTATTCCACACACGGTCATATTTCTCATCAATCTTTATAATTTTTTCTAAATAACTAAGGGATTTTGTATAATTTGATGATTCAAAAAATATTTTTGATTGAACCATTTTCTTATTTATTCTGTTAGGAATCGATTTCAGCCACTTTAATCGCCCTAACATCAAGAATCCCGCTAAAATAATAATTAGAAAGCCTAAGATAATATTTGTTATTTGAGGGAAATTAAGATTATCCACAATAATGAAAATCCCAGAGATTAGAAGCCCTCCAAAGACAAAATCTCCCCAAAATGATTCTTTGATCCTTTCTTGGGCTTTCTCATATTTAATATCCCAACTTGGTTTTTGTTCTTCTTGGATTGGTACAGATTCCATTGAATATCATCCTCTTTAGATTAATAAGTATTTAAAGTTATCCTATCCTAAATATAAATCTATTTTCTATTGATTTATCTAGTGTATGTCCAGTCCTAGATATAGTAAGAGGATCTCATTATTGCTTAATTTTTCAGTAGAAATTTATACTACAGTATAACGTCATTTAGGCGGTTTCAAGATAATTTAAATGCTTGAGACATTGTTAATTTCTCCATTTTCTCCTCCAAGTTCTTCTATAGATATTTTAATTTCTTTATGAGTGTTTAGAGACCTTTCCATTTTTTTGCGAGAATTGCAAAAAATTCACACATACATTTTTGGAGTAATGTGAAGAATGTAGAATGAAGGGTTTTTTAAGAAATTCTCTTTATAGTGATTATGAGAAATATGTTAGAAAAAATTAAATCGAGTAAGGAATTTTATATTGAATTCTCAACTAAAACCTCTCAGAATTATGCTCCACACGTCTAATAAATTTGAAATGTAGAAATATAAAATAGATTGATGTTTATGAAAAGAAAAATTAATTATAATCAGGTTAAATTAGAACCTATGATTTATGTTTCAGATATTGAAGCTTCTATAAAATTCTATACTGAAATATTGAATTTTAAAGTTGTAGAGTATTATCCAGACGATAAAAATCCAAGATGGGTTGCAATTCAAATTGGAGATCAACGTTTTGCGATGGGTGATACATTTAAGAATATTAATCATAAATATCACCCAAATGGAATAAATGGTTCTGGAGTACATTTCTATATTATTGTGGATAATATAGAGGAAGTTTATCAAAAACTAAAATCAAGTGTATCTATCATAGATGAATTAGAAAAAAAGCCTTGGGGGAACACAGAATTCGCTATAAAAGATCCGGATGGATATTTGATTTCCTTCTCTGATCCTAATAAAAGTTGAATAATGTTAATATCAAAAAAAATACAAAAAAAGAGAAAAAATGAGCAGAAAGTCAAAATAAGAAAAGAAAGAGAATTAAAGATTTTTATATGTTTATAATTTTTCCTTGCTTGACCGTTTTTGCTTTTCTTTGGTTTTTTTTACCTTTAACGAAGTAATAATAATGAGAGAATTAATTAGAATTATTGGTAGAAAACCAGGAATTTCATTTTCAAGTGTATTATCAGGAGGGCCATCATTCTGATTTTCAATAACACTAGTTGTAATGTTTAAAGTATAAGATGAGTTGAAACCACCATAGATTTTCAAATAAAAAAGCCCCATATAATCTGGTTCATAATAGAGTCTATCAGAGATTATAGTGCTATTTTCAGCTAAAAGTATGGTAGTATTTGAGTAAAGTTCAAAATAAATATTATCAATTGTGATTATTTGAACTTTAATTGCTAAAAGTTCCAATGTTTCAAATGAATACCAATCATCACTATTAGAAATTAAATCGCTATAATAATGACTTTGAGGGGAAGAGAAATCATATAATCTAGTTGCATTAGAAACATCGTCATTTCTTTCATATTCATCATCTATATAGTTATTATATATCATATTACCAGTATTGATACCTGCATTCAAAATCCAATTATTTCCATTTCCTATAATAGAATTATTCGTTATATTGTTATTATCACATTCATACAAATAAATTCCATTTTCCAAGTTGAAACTAATAAAATTTTCTGAAATGTTGAAATCGTTGCATACCCAACTATAATATTGCCCGTTCATTCTTATACCATTGCGCTGATTGTTGATGATTTCATTTTCCAAAATAATAATATTATAACATATTTCAAAATACATACCATCTCGATTGTCATCAATGGAGTTATTTTTGAAAAATAAATTATTGGAAGACCTCACAAAGATTCCATCATATCTATTGTCATAAATCACGTTATTTATAAAAATACTGTTTGCAGAATCTACAATCTCTATCCCTTCAAGTCTGTTTTTAGCTACATAATTATCTGACACTATAGCTCCAAAGTTTGATACATAAATTCCTTCTTCTTGATTCTCCGTTACTATATTGCTAATTATGTTTGTACTACTACTATAGGCATAAATACCTTTCCCATTTAAAGATACATTATTATTAAAAACAATATTATTCATTCCACTACTTCCGGAAGTATGGATACCTGTATCAGAATTAGTCACATTATTTTGCATAATCCTTGAATTATAGACATTATAAAAACCAATCCCGTGTAAATCAGCATTATTGACATAATTATCTGTAATATTTGCATTAGTATAATCTTCAAAATATATACCAATTGAAGTTGAATTAATAACGATATTATTAGAAACTGAAGAATTTTCCCCAATATCACAATCAATTCCATAATAATTCTCAAGAAGCAGATTTGAACTAAAGTTAAGATAATCTGATGAAAAAGAGTTGATACCTCTATCATTATTTGTAAAATTGGATTTTGAAATTCTTACACTACGACAATCATAAATATCTGTGCCATGACCTCCACAATACTCAATAAAAGAGTTTGATAATTCAAGGTTTTCACTATATCGAAAGTGGATCCCATGTGAAGAATGGCCAAAACATTTTATATCATCAAATAATCCATTATCGGAATTATAGATATATATCCCAATTCCACCATTTATTAAAGTAACATTTCTAATAATGAAATAAACTGTAGTATCACGGATTTCAATTAAATTTCCTCCTCCTGTACCTTCAATATATACATTTTCGATTATGTAAGGATAATCTATCGTACCCAATCCTCGACACCATGGTTTTGTTTCTGCCTCATAATTCCAATCAGAATTACTGTTTATGAATATTGTTGAGCCTG
>JBHLNK010000021.1:0-42958 GCA_048941625.1 Promethearchaeota archaeon
CAAATTATTTCTAACTAAACTTTAGAAAGCTTCAAAAAAATCAAATTTCATTCATATTCAACAAAAATCTTTCCAAGTCTAATTTTATAATTGCACCATAATATTAATTGATTATACTTTTCACCTAGATCCTCCTGTTTATTAATTAAATTTATGATGTCTGAATACATAATCTCTCTTTTCCCATTTATTTTTAACTTAATTGCATTGATGATGTTTTCTAATATTCTACAATTATTTATTGTAATCTTTTTAATTTCTTCTATATTATTATGGGATTGAATCATTTTATCTCAAGTTTTTTAAGCATAACTAAAATTTTTGGTTAATATTACTTTATAAGAAGTATTTTAAAGCCCGACTTTTTTTTTACTTTCAATCTTCTCTCCCATTCTCTAAAGAATATAATTATATTTAATAGTAAATCCATTTCTGATGCGAGGTAATATGTTCCAGAAAATCAATTTAACTTATGCTTTAAATTAAAAATTTAAAAACTAAACAAAATAGTGATTAGAATTAGTTATATGAAATTGAATGAAGAAAATTCTGGTACGTGTCCTGAATGCAATGGGAAAGTTATTGCGAATAGCTTTGAAAAGATCTGCAAAGATTGCGGTTTGGTAATTAACAACTTTTTTAAAGAATCATCTTTCATCTTTAATGATTCAAAAACGAATAATAGTTTAAATAAGCAGTATGTTGCTTTAGGAGAGCGAACTGACTTTATAGGTGGTTTAGGATCATTTATAGATTATGAAAAATCTAAATATTTGAAAGATAAGAATGGAAAACTTTTGCCGCCTGGTGAACAAAAACTTTATAGAAGATTAAAGAAAAATTATGCACAATTTTTACGAATTAAAAATCACGAAACAGAATATAGAGTTTTTAATATCTTGAATAAAATCTCAATATATCTTAATCTTAATAAAAACATTCGTAACAATGCTGCTTACTGCTATAAAAAGATTATTAAAAATGAAAAGAAAATAATTAATAATATATCTTTGATAGCTTTTTGCATTTTTTATTCAGCAAGAAAAGAGAACCACAACGCTCCTATAACCATTAATGAAATCTCTGAAGCATTTCAAAATTTTGGACATCGCGTAAATCCTAGATTAATTTTAAGAGATGGCGTAAAGTATAAACATCACCTAAATGATGATGCAACTCCTCATAAAAGTGAAGATTATCTTGTAAGATTAGTAGATGAAGTAATGAAACATAAATATTTAAAAGTAAGATTAATGAAAAAAGGAATAATTTGGTCTGAAAATCAATTTCAAAATGTCTTGTTAATAAAAAGTCGCGAAATTTTAAAAAAGTTACCTTTATGGGAAAGGGGAGGAAGAAATCCTTTTATTTTGACAGGAGCAATAATTTACCTCGCTGATAGATTATTAGCTAAGGAGTGTAACCAAAAAGCTATTCTTACCCAGAAAATAATATCTGAAGCAACTAATATTGCGGAATATTCTATTAGAGACCATTATGTAAATCTTCTAAAACCGATTTTCATGAAACCGTAAAATTCCTTGAAGTTATTTTAGTCTTAAGGTTATTGTTTAATTAATACTATTTAATAGCATTTGAAACTTAAGCAAAATTGAGTAAAAGAATTATACCAGATATCAAATTTTTTAAATTATATAATTTTTATAATATTTGAATTGTCATTTATTAATAATAATATCTTATTCTGCTTCTGTAGTGTAGTCCGGTCAAGCTATTATAGCTTTTTATACGCTATGATATGGATTAAGCATTCGAGGCTCTCACCCTCGAGACCCGGGTTCGAATCCCGGCAGAAGCATTATAAAAAATAACTAATCTTGCTTCTCGTAAACAATAAATAATATTACGTATGGTGCCTTAAAAACTTAAATTTTCATTATTCATTTTGGGATTGAATCTTAGCAATCAGTTCAAGAAAATTTAATAGAATTCTTGAATAAACTTCTATATCTCCTATATGAGTTTCCTTTATTAACTCTTGAATTAATTCATCTAATTTTTCATATATTACTATTTTCAACTTTGTTAATATGTCATTTTGTTCTTTTTCTGAATTATTATCTAAGTCTTTATTAGTGAAATCTCTACTAATCATAGTACCATTTTGGTAAGTTTTTTTATTAACCATTAATACCTCTCGGTTGCATGTTGGGCAAAATGTCTTCCCATCTTTATTTCTAAATATTGGATTGTTACAAACCGGACAGGCGATATTTAGCATTGTGCTTCCAGATCTAAGAAGATCTGCCATTTTTTTGATATTATCGTTAATTTTTATCCCTTTTTTTAAGATTTTTAAAATCGAATAAAGAAATTAAGCTTTTCTTTTTTTTGACTTATTCTTTTTCCCTAATTTTCAACAAATTTACGATATATCCTGAAATTCTATTTCTCAAATGTTTTGAATCTACATCAAGAAATTTATCTAATAGTTTTTTATTTATTTCAAAATCAGTTGTAAAGACATTTGGATATTTATTTATTAATTCTTTCGACACATTTTTTATTAGAACCGTTCTTACTTTTCCCATCTTAATTACAATCTTTAATCTTTTCTTATTTTGAAATTAAATATTTGATAAAATAAATTTTTTTGGAATTGTTTTAGTTTTTATAGATTCTTCTAGAAAAGCATGGTGTGAAAAGGAAATATTTTGTTTTAGTTCTATTACTAATTAGTTTGGGAGTTTCTATTATAGTCAAACCAGTAAAAGGATTTTATTATAATCTTATTTACCTTGAAGTAAATGAAGATGTACTCTATTTTGATGAAGAAATCAAGATAAATGCATCTTGGGAATTAAACTATAATACTGATAATGAAGAAGCGTATGTACAAATTCATATCTTAGATGAGTTCGACGATTTTATCTGGAATTCTTCAAGATTTTATAATATTGGTTCATATGAAGAAAATTGGACTATAAATATCGAAGATCTTAATTTAGATTTCAAAAATTCTTCATTTATAATCAATATAAAGTTTTTTCTCTTTTATTATCATCTTGAAAATATGAATACAATTCGTACTTACCTTGAAACGAAAAAAATTAGAATAATTAAGAGAAATGTATCATGTCAACTAATTGACTATAGAGATCACATAAAAGTAGGAGAAGTATTATCTTTTGAAGCTTCATTTTTTGATGATACATCTGATTACACAAAATATTTAAGCAATCACTCAATAAACTTCAAGGTATCCTTCAATGATATGATAATTCATCAATCTAATTACACTACTAATAATTTAGGGATTATTAGTTTACAATTATCTTCTCTTACAAATTTAAATTTAGGACAGAATATCTTAATATTTTCAATAGAAAATAATCCAATATTTAATGATTCTAATTTTTATTTTAATATGTTTGTAGAGAAAAGCCAATTAAATTTTGAGGTTATTAATTTTAAGATTAATTTAAAAGAGAGTGAAGAATTAAAAGGAGAATTTTATTGTTTTTACATCTTTAACCAAACTGAAATTCCTCTTATCAATTACAATCTTTTTGTGAGGATTTCCAATAATAACTCTATAATTTATAATCAAGAATATAGTACAGATGAATTTGGTGTTTTATATATCAACATTCCTCAAGAGTCTTTTTTCAGTACCCAGAATAGTCACGAGTTAATTCTAAGCATAATTTTTAACGGTAGTGATTTATTAGAAAATACTGTACTGAACCTTACTTTTAATATAATTCAAGATCCATTTTCTAAATTATTTAATTCATTTCAAATGAAATTTTTGTCTTTTAGTTCTATTCTTATTATTATTTTTATCATTTTCTCGTATTTAATATTAAATAAAAAAAATAAAAGTGAAAAATTACTTTCAGAACTGGTTATTAGGTATTAAAACTAAATTGGATATATCTAAGATTAATAATGATTTAAAACTCAGAGAGTTAAGAATTAAATTTGGTCAAAATCATAAAATCCCTAATTTTTATATATTATTATATTAAAATTTGATAAAATTTAGATTAACATCAAAAAGATAGGTATTTTATTATTATCGAATAAATTGAAAATTTATCAATTAAAAATTGATACTCTGTATTTTCTTATAAATGAATATTTTCTTAAATCATCATAAAATCCCATTATAAAAATTTTAGGCTTATGGAATACTTTGAAGAATATTTAAAGAGACCTTCATTATTCCAAGATGAAGGAAAGCTTGATATAAATTATATTCCAGATGATCTACCTCATAGAGAAAAAGAGCTTTCAATATTATCTCAACTTTTCCTGGGACTCATTACTAATCCAAATCTAATCTCAAGAAAAGTCTTAATAACCGGAAAAACAGGCATAGGTAAGACTGTAACAGTAAAACGGTTTGGTAAATTATTAGAAGAAGCTGCAAGTAAACGAAATATAAATATCAAGTATACTCATGTTAACTGTAGGAAAGAAAGAACTAGTTATAAAGTCTTAATTAGAATAATTCAATCATTAAATAAGAGTTTCCCAAAAAGGGGATTTTCTCCACAAGACTTATTAGATATCTTGATTGATTATCTTAATCAGCAGAATTTGCATGTTTTGATTGTTTTGGATGAATTAAGCTATTTAATAAATAATGATGAAGATTTAATTTATTCAATTACTAGGATTAATGATGATAAATTTAATGGTGAGCAAAGATTATCAATTATCGGAATCGTGAGAGATATTTCATGTTTAAATAATTTAGATAATAGCACTTTAAGCACCTTACAAACTAATATCATAGAATTTAAGAAATATTCAAAAGATCAAATTTTTGACATTTTAAAATGTAGAGTAAATATTAGTTTGAAAAAAAATGTTTTATCTGATAAATTGATTGAAATGATATCAGAAAATACTTACAGAACGGGGGATGTTAGATATGGATTAAATGTTATATGGAGATCAAGCAAAATTGCTGAAAGTAAGGATTTAAAATATATAAATGCCGAATGTATTCGTTTAGGAAATCAAGATTTACTTCCATACTCTACATTGGATGTGTTGGAATACATGAATTCACAAAAATTAACTTTTTTACTTGCTATTATTAAATCTTTAAGCAATCATGATAATGTTAAGATATCTTTTAACGAAGCTCTGAATAGATATTATATGATCTGTGAAAATTTGGGAGTAGCGCCTAGATCTAACTCCCAACTTTGGAATTATTTGCAAGATTTTAAAAAAGAAAACTTGGTGGTGACTAATATAATTAGTGAAAACATAAAAGGTAGGAAAACTATCATAGAAATTCCTGATTTAAGTATACCAAATTTAGAAAAAAATGCTATAGAGATATTAAACTCAAAAGGATTTAAAACATGATTGTTAATAGACAAAATAATGAAAATTTAATTGAAAATGTCTTGGGATCCCGAGCCAGAGTTAAAATATTAAAAATTCTTGCAAAATATGAAGAATTAACAATCTCACTCATTATAAAAAAAGCAAGACTTAATTATACTTGTGTTTTAAGGCATCTAAATTTCCTCAAGAAAATTAATTTAATTCAAGAAAAAAATTTTGGAAGAATAAAAATCTTTAGATTTAAATCAGAAAATATAAAAGCAAGGAGTTTAAAAAAATTTATTGAGATTTGGGAAGGGGATTTTTATTAATATGACCTTAATCCTAGATATTTTGATTGTTTTTTATTTATTTAGTTTTTTCTTCATCACATTACGGTTTGATATTAAATCTCGTGAAGTACCAAATAAAGTTTTTCAAGTTGCATTCATTTTTACATTAATTTTTAACATTATTGAGTCTATGATATGGTTAGATAGATTCTTAGCTTTCATCTTCTCCAAATTTTTTTTTTTTTTTTTATATTTATAATTTCATTTCTTTTATTCAATCTAAAGATAATTGGAGGTGGTGATGGTAAATTTATGATTTTATTATTTCTTACACATCGATTGAATTATCTAAATACGATTTTAATAACACAATTTTTCCTTATTTTTTCAATATTATTTATTAGTTTATTTATATGTAATTTTTCATTAAACAGTCTGTCTAAAAATTATTTATCTTTCAAGGTTCTGTTTATTTCATGTCATTATTATTCTTGTATAAAAAAATTTTATACTAAATGCTTTTATAATTATATAGATTATTCAAAATTCACTCAATATAATGAAAAAAAGAGTCTTCTCAAATCCATAATTTTAGTATTTAATTATGAAAAAAATGAATTTCAGTTGTTAGTACAATATCGTCCTCCACTTATTTTACTTATTATTTTAAGTTATTTAATTGTTTGTTTTGTGAATTTAGCAGTATAATTAACTATTAACAAATTAATTTTATATTTAAGAATTTTTATTAATTTAGTGAATTTAAATTATTTATCAAAGGGAAAAGCATAAAATGGAGATCGAAAAAACAAGAGAAACTTCTTGGAAAATTCAACTAAAAAACAAAAATGAATATATTGAAATAACTTCTGTCGAGATTAGTGGTGAAGTTCGGATAATTAAACTAGCCCTTTTTAACAATGAAAACATTGTAAGAGTTGAGATGAACAAGGAAGAATTTTTTAACTTTCTTTCTTTAATTTCAGCATTTAAAGATGTTGTTATTGGTGAGGAACCACTATCATTAGATGAGGATATATTTTCAGTAAATCAAGATCAACATGAAATTAAAGAAGAAATTCCCAATCTTAATGATAAATTATATCAAATCCACCCTGATACTACAGAAAATGATTATGACGATGATACAGAAGAATTAAATCCTGAGGAATGGGATCCTTGGTAAAGAATTTTATTTATTTTATTCGTTCTATTTTATATTCACAAAAATCAAGACTTAAATCCTCTAAACAACATTGATTTTCAGAAACATTTACTTTATAGAGGGTAAATTCTCCTATTCCTGTTAAAATTCCTGCTATAAAATAACAGAAATATTTAGATTTATTTTCTAATTGAGAAGAAATATTATGAAATAAGTTTATTATAATTAAATCTTCAGAAGTTTGTTTAGGAACAAAACGTCCCCATCCGAGATTACTCAAAATCATACAACACTGGTTCATTAAATCGTCAAGTGTTTTAGGTTTTAAATTTTCATCCCAGTTTTGTATTAAATTCCAACCTGCTTTTTTGCCTAGCCAGACTAATAATGATTTTACACCTTCTCCGTAGATCGATGATAAAATATCAATCACTTGGGGAGGAAAAAATACAAAACGATCATTAAATAGATAATATTTACCTTTACTATATTTGAGTCCTTTTAATTTTAAATTTCTCATAATTATAATCAGCGTTTTTTCTTATATAATATTTTCTAGCAGTAAAAATATCCAAAGTAATTAAATTGGGTTCTTTAAATAAATTAGAATCAAATTATATTAGGAAATGGTAGAGTTTCAAATTTTATTAATTGGAGCAACATTAATATTATGTATTTTCGTATTCATTTTTATTTATTCTGCGATTTCTGCTGAACTTCTAACATCTATTATTTCTTTTTTAATTTTTCTGATTTTACTAATTCCATTTTATCTAATTTTAGAAAGATTAAAGATTGTCGTATATACTTATAATTTAGAGAATATACCTTTTTTCAATCTTATTTTTTCTTATTCTACACTTATAGTTGCTTTTATAGGAATATATTTAGTATTAGAATCTCTTTATCTCTTTGCAATTTCATAAATAAACTATTTTATATTAAATTTAACGTACAAATAAAAGAGGATATAAATGTTAAAACAAAAAGTAAATTGGTGATAAGGATAACTATGAATTTATTATTAAACTTGATGATTTTGAGGAAATAACTTGATATTATAGAAATACTAAATGTAAATATTAATAGTAATGTAGCTAAATAATAAATATTAATAAGGTTATTAAAATCAATGAAAATTAGAAGGTTTATTGAACTTATATTACGTGTGATTAATGTAAAAAAAGGAAACATTCCTGTAATTGCTCCTATTAATATTGGTAAAAGAAATATAAAGAAAAAAATCTTAAATTTCTCTCCTTTAATGATTATTTCAAGTTTTTTTTCCAGCTTTTGATGTTTTTGTAATACGTTTAAAAGATCGAAGATTTTCTCGTTTGAATAATAAGGATTTTCACCAATAAATCTTTCAATTGCTTCTAACACAGCAGTATATCTTATTGAATTTAATTCAACTTTAAAATGACGTATTAAGTCAGCAAAAGAGCAATTTATATTCAATAGATGAGATAATTGATTTTTTATAGTTCTATCAAGAATAATGAATAAGTTTCTATTTTCTATGTAGGCTTTTTGAAAAGCTCTTTCAGGAGAAATATTATCTTTTAATTTTATTGCAAATGTTTTTAAAAGTAGAAGAAATTCTTTAAATTTTTTCTTTTCCTGACCAGAATAATCGTTCAGCACTCCAAGCATGTAGGAATTTCTTCCAATAAATTTCTTACATAATAAATTCAGAAGATATAGGAAAATTGGCACTATAAGAATCATCATAATTATATTTATTATCTGAAATAATATCAAAAAACACAAACCTATTGGAAAAAACACACCAATAAAGAAGATTATACTTATTTTTGATTGAATTTCTTTCAAATAAATTTTAAAACTTAATTCTAAGGAATTATTCTTAAACTCATTAAAATCATAGGAATTACTAAAATTATCTATTAGAAGATTTTTCAAGTAAACATTTAAATCTTTTGAGGGTGTAATGATGTTACTAATTTCTGCTTCAGGTGTTTTTCCTTCATGGATATTCTCTAGAATAATTTTAAATTTACGTAAATAAGGAATTTTATATTCATTTATGAGCTTTATAAAACTAAAATAATAATCCGAATTTGGCTTTAAAGTTTTTACAATTATGGAAAAATCTATTTTAATTAAAAAAAGCATTGCATTAAGTTCTGCTTCAATTTTCTTAATTTCATGGTAAATACTCAGATTAAATCTATATGATATGATTAAGGCAAAAATTAGTGAGTATAAAATTATGATTAGAATGTTTAAATTTAATAAAATTAAAGAAAAAGTTACTATAATAAAGAAGGATAACATTGCAACGAGGAAACTAGCTTTATTAATGTTTTCTTCTTCAAGATCGAATAATGTTCTATATAGCCTTCTATAATGCTCATCTATAGCTTTAAATTTTAGTTTAGGAAAGGAGTGATTCTGAAATTTTTTACAAAAGGAAATAAAATTATTAAATTCTCTCATATTTCAAATTTTTCTAATTTAAATTAACTTTTATTGAGGACAAGAAAATAGTAATATTTAAAAGATATACTTGAGGAGGTATTTGATAGTAATGGGTTTCATAAAAAGTATGATTATACTCATTGATTCTGACACAAATTTGATTATCTATTAAGAATATATATTTAACTATACTATCATAAAAGCTAATATTTAAGTTGCTAGGGTAATCAATATTCTTAAAATAAACATTATGTGGATTTTCTATCACATAATTTATACCTCTATCAACTTCTTCAATAAATAACATATAATTTTCTAATTTAGATTTTTCATTTTGATTAAAGTCGGCAATTTCTCCTAAAAATGGAAGTATCAATGAAGTGAATATTGTTAATGTAAATATACCGAATCCTAATAAAAGAGTTTTTTCAATCAAATTTGACATATATTTGATTTTAATTCTAGAAATTTAAACTGCGATTCTTTTTCCAATTAATCCAAAATTGCTTTAATTTTTCAAAAGAACCTTCAGAATAATAAGATATTTTATGAAAGAAATCTATTAATCTCAAATTATCAATTTTCTCTAAATTTGATAAAAAATCAAATATTTCTTTATACATTCGTATTAATCGCATAAATGATTCTTCTGGTAGATCCTCATATTTTTGAATCTCTTGGTACATATTTGTTTCATAGAGGGGCTTTTTCAAAACCCAATTGTCTGTTTGAGGGTTATATTCAAATATAGAACTATATAGGCCATTTTCACTATCGTCAAATTTACATATTTCATATATTCCAATAATTTTTCTATCATTCTGTTTCTTTTTCATTAATATCAGAATGTCTAAATCGTTTAAGCAAGATTTATTTATATTGAAATGAAAAATAAAGCGATTTATAAGAGCATCAATATTTTTCGAATGTATTGTTTGAAAACCTCTTAAACCGGCTGCAAGGCATTGAAACATTGCTTGAGCTTCCTCTTTTGTTAGAATCTCACCCAAGTATATAATATCAGGAGTTCTATGTAAAAGAGTTTTAATTTGATTGCTTTTTGAGTACCTTTCTATTGCAAATTCTTCTAATGAGTCAACCCTATACTTTAACTGATGTTTTCCAAATCCCTCTTGATTTAATGATTCTGTAACATTTTCTACATAAATCTTTCGATGCTCTTTTGGTCCTATTAAATCTAATGCATTGATAAAAGTTGTTTTTCCTGTGTCAGTTTCCCCCGTTACTGTTATATTCATTCTTCGAAGTACACAAAAATATAAAAATGCTGCCATAAGTGGATCTAAGGTACTATTTTTTATTAAATCCTGAATTGTGAGAATATTCTTATTTAGTTTTCTTATATCTAAAGCAAAATTATTTATTTGAATAGGTTCAACATCTATAGAAAATCTGCAGTAAAAGAACTTATTTTTCATGACAAATTTAATTGTTGGGTTTTTGAAATCTAACCTCTGACCGCTATACAATCTAATTAAGACTTTAATACGTTCAATATCTTTTGAATTTAATATAATTTTTGTTCGACAGCGATGGAAAATTTGATGATTTACGTAAATTTCATCCTGGGGTGAATCTAGAAAGATTTCTTCAATATAATCATCTACCAATAATGGAAATAATTTATCTAGATTCAATTTTTTAACGGCTGTTAAAAAGCAAATTTTATTTTTAACATTACTCGAAAATTCATATTTTATATTGATTATTTTTAAAGCTTCTTTTAAATAGAATTCTATTAACTTTTCCAATGGAATTATCTGATCTAATTCTAAAATTTCAATATTATTCAAAACGTCCTGTATGATTTTTTCAAAAAAATCCTCCTTTTCTCTTCCTTTATAAAAAGGAACAATTTGGTAACTTTTTTCATTTTCAAATTTATTATCAAAAATTTCAACTTGATAACAATCGTAATCTCCTACAAGATAGGAAATTATAGGTTTTTTATCATAACTAATAAGGTTAGGTTTCTCCTGAAAGTTTTGTAGTAAGACTAATTTTCCAGAAAATAAGAATTCGTAAAAACTTATATTTTTCAAAGAAATCTCAGAACTTTTACTAAAAGTTTTGATTACTTTTATAATTTTTAAACTTTCTAAGATTCTAAGAATAGACATTAATAAATTCTCAATGGAATTATAACAGTTTTCGCATTTGGAATCGTTGACGATATTTTTCTTTATATTTGACAAGCTCTTTAAAGTATGATTATAAACAAAGAATGGATCAAAATATTCCTGATCTTTTATTTTAAATGAAGAGTGATTATTGGAAAAGATCTTACATTTAAATTCCTTAAATTTACATTTTTCATTTCTTTTAATTTCAATTTTATCATAATTTTTTTTTATTCCTTTTATAATCTTAAAATAATCTAAAATTAATTCAAATTGATCTTTACTAATTACAATTTCATTCCATAATATGGAGATATAATCAAATCTTCGATTTTTGTTGGTGAATAAAACTCTTAAAAAACAAAATAAACATTTTTTTGAGTTGAAAAAATTGTTTTTTTTTTCTGAGCAGTTGAAACAGTCTATAATTAAGACTATATCTTTCTTTCCGTCTAAATTTTCTCTTTCTTTAAAATAGCATTGATCCTTTGAAGACATTTAAATATTTTTTACAAAGAAAAATTTAAATAACCCCCTTTTATTTCTACGCGAATATTACTAAAAACTAATTTAAATGAAAAAATTTATTTATTTTAAAAAATTCATTTCCAAAAGTAAATGTGAAAGATTATGGCTCATCGCAAAAAGCACGCACCAAGACATGGATCATTGGCCTTTCTACCAAGAAAGAGAGCCACGCAAATAAAAGGTCGAGTAAGACATTGGTTGGATAGTTCAGATGATTCTAAATTTCTTGGTTTTGCTGGATTTAAAACAGGAATGACTCACATCACATATATAGAGGATCAAAGGAATAGCCCTTATTACGGAAAAGAACTAATGAAACCAGTAACTATAATTGAAGTTCCTCCTTTAATTTTAATAGGAATTAGAGTTTATAATGAAGATGAATATGGTAAGTTCATAATTGGAGAATTATACACTCCAGAATTTAATAATTATCTCACCAGGAAAATAAATCTACCAAATTCAGAAAAAAATAATATTAAGGAAACCAAAAAGGAAATTTTGAAGAAAATTAATGAAAATACTGAAGTAAGGGGTATTTTTCAAACACAACCTTATAATACCTCTCTACCTCGGAAGAAGCCTGACATTATTGAAATCAAATTAAATTCAGTAAATAATCCAAGGGAGGATTTTAATTACGTATTTAAAAACTTGGGAAAAGAGGTTAAGGCAAGAGAAGTTCTCAATGAAGGAGAGTTAGTTGATGTTATTTCTGTTACTAAAGGAAAAGGATTCCAAGGACCAGTTAAGAGATTTGGAATAAAGATTCTTACGCGAAAAAATAGCAAAATAAAGAGAACAGTTGCTTGCATTGGGCCTTGGCATCCTGCAAGAGTTCTGTATACTGTTCCACGTGCAGGTCAATTAGGATATCATCAAAGAACAGAATATCACAAAAGAGTAATGTTAATAGGTGAAAATGAAGAAGAAATAAATCCAAAAGGTGGATTCATTAAATATGGAAAAATTCGGGGAGATTATTTATTACTTTTAGGATCTGTGCCAGGACCTAAAAAAAGGTTGATTAGGTTAAGAAAAACAATAAGACCAATAAAATCTTTCATTATTAACACTCCAGAGATTACATTCGTAAGTCGAGAGAGTCAGCAGAGAAAATAGTTAGTAGGTGCTTCAAAAATTTATGGAAAAAATCAATATTTTTAATCTGGAAGGAGAAAAAAAAGGATTTATTGACAAACCAAAGGTTTTTGATATAAAACCAAGGTTTGATCTTATCAAGATGTCAAATTCAATATCTCAAAGTAAAAATAAACAAGTTCAAGGAAGAGATAAAAGAGCTGGGTTAAGAAATACAGCAGAAAGTTGGGGTACGGGACATGGTTTATCAAGAGCTCCTAGAATCAAAGGAAGTGGGTTCATGAATGCTAGAAATGTTGGAAGGGTTCCTTTTGCTAAAGGGGGTAGACGTACTCATCCTATAAAGACAGAAAAAAAGATTAAGAAAAAGATCAATAAGCACACAAACAGATTATCAATTATTTCGGCAATTTCAGCTTCTGGAGATATATCTTGGGTTGAAAAAGGAGGCTACTTAATAAAAAATATCCCTGAGATACCTTTAGTGGTAGATGATAAAATCCAAACTATAAAAAAAACAGCTCGAATTTATTCAATTTTATGTAATTTAGGTTTAAAAGAGGATTTGGATAAAATAAAAAGAAGTAAAAAGATACGTGCGGGAAAGGGTAAATCAAGAGGGAGGAAATATAAAAGGAAGAAAGGCATTTTAATCGTTATAAAAGATGACTTCGGAATTGTTAAAGCTGCTAGAAATATTCCAGGAACTGAGGTTATAAAAGTTAGAAATTTGTCAATTAAATCTCTCACACCTGGTGGATCAACAGGAAGATTAGTTCTTTGGAGTCAATCAGCTATTAATGAATTACATAACCTCGAGGTGTTAGCATAAGTGGAAATTTATTATAAGATCATTAAAAAACCTTTAATCACAGAAAAAACTTTTGATTTAATTGAAAGAGAGAATAAATTAGTATTTATTGTAAAAAGAGACGCAAATAAAAATCAGATCAAAAAAGCAATTGAGAAATTACATAACGCTAAAGTGATAAAAGTAAATACTTTAATCACTCCCAAGGGGGAAAAAAAAGCGTTTGTAAAATTTCATCCAGAATATTCAGCTCAAGATATTGCTATAGATTTAGGGATATTTTAATTACTTTTTTTCTTAAAATTAGTATAATCAAATTTCTCAATTTCAGAAGAGTTAATTATTTTAACATTTTCTATCAATTTTATAGATTTAATATTAAGTAATTTTTGATAATCTTTGTTATTTATGATAAGTATATATATAGGGTATTTGGAGTAATATTTTTCTATAATTCGATGTATATATTCGCTGTTAAGGTTATCCAAAATTATAAAAATATAACTTTGTTCAATAAAAAGTAATCTACTACTTAATCTAACATATTCAATTTGATTCTCTTTCAAATTTTTTTCGATTTTATTATTAATCTTCGACATTTCTAAGATAAGAAACTTAAGCTTAATGTAAAATAGATCTTCATATTCTTCTAAAAAAAAATAGTTATCTTTAATTGGCAATCTCCAAATAAAATTAGATAAGGCGTTAATTTTTAGATTCTCTCTTTTGAAGAATGAACATTGAAAAAAATCATTTAAACTATCTTCAACATTAGAAATTTCTTCGTTTTCTTCAGATTTTAAAATAAAGTATGGAGAGATTTTAATAATTTCGTTATTAACCAATTTAAAATGAATATTTAATATTCCTACTTTTCCAATATTATTAATTAAACTAAGAAAATTTAATACAAATAATTCTCTTTTCTCAATCAGATCTAAAGCGATACTGAAGAAATTTAAACTTATTGATTTTTTCTCACCTGAAATCATCAAAGAATTAACATTTTGGATAATTGATGTTCTTGAATTCCGATTTTGGTAGAAATATGTCAGGAATTTTTTTTCTAAAATTTTATCTTGTAAAAATTTTAGTCTATTATCGACCTCAATTAATTTTTGTTCTACCAAACTAAAAGATTTAATAAGATTTTCTTTTTTATCATCTTCAAAATTCAGAATTAAGAATTTTCCAAGTTTTACACTTGTTTCAAGTTGCATTGAAAAATAATGTATTATCTGTTTTCTTAAAAATTCATTTAACAGGAAGTTAATTGATTCAAAATCCAAATATTCAAGTATGGCAAATGCAATTATTTTATTATTTTTCTTTAGACTCTTGTAGAAAATTAAATGATTCTCAACAAAAAATGAAAAAAGTCTGTACTTACCTTTTTTTACCATCTCAATATTATTTGTTACCGAATTTATAAAAACATCTAATTTTTATATACATTTTTAGTTCTTAAAACAAAACTTAAAACTTATCCATATAATAATTAAGTAAGTAAATTTCTTACGCATACAATCGAATTGTTAGAATCAATAAAAGATTTTATTTTCAGTTTAAAACCAGATATAGTTGTGCAAGCTCCATCACGTATTAATTTAATAAATCCTTTAGATGCAGTAGAGGGAGATTTTTGGATGCCATCAGTGGCAATTAATGGTATAAATAATCCTTTATCAGTATTTTTTTATATTAAAAAAAGTGAAAAGGAAAGCTTATTAAAAATTTATACCATAAAAAAAATGGAAGGAGGGTATTCATTCATATTAAAATCTGAAGAGAATCTTTCTCAAACTGAAAATGGGTTGTATAATGAATTGAAAGGAAAGAATAAATTAATATATGGAAGTATCTATGGACTAATTAAATTGAATTCTTATTTTAAAAAGATTTTTTTAAATTCAAAAATAGAACTTGGATTGTTAACTACAATACCAGTTCAGAGTGGTTTAGGAGGTAGCGCTGCTGTAATTATAGCTGTATTGTTTGGTTTAACAAATTATTTTAAGATATTCAATAATTTTAGAAATTTAAAAGAAAAGGAATTTCCAATAAATAAGGACATAATTGCAGAAATTGCTACAAAAGTTGAGGATAAATATTTAGAAATTACCTCTGGTTATGGTGATAGATATATCATTTGCAGGGGTGGTTTAAGTTTTTGTTCATATTATGGTAAGCTTTATCATAGAGAATTGTCAAAAGAACCTTTAGCTGTCTACGATAGGATTGATAAAACCTATGAATTAAATGATCTCCCTATAGTTGTATGCTTTTCAGGGGTGCATCATGAAAGTGGAGATATACATGGAAAATTAAGAAAAATTTACTTAGAAAAAAATCACAAAATTTTGAATTTTTATGAGGAATTAGGAAAAATAGCTTGGAAGTCTAGATTTGCTTTAATGCGTCATGATTGGAGATGCCTTGGTAAATATTTTAAAGAGAATACAAGAATTATGAACCTTATTATGGAAACAGCTGGTTTTAAATATGGAATCGGAATTATCAATAACATTTTAATTCAAATTATAGAAGAGCATCCTGAAGTTTATGCTGCAAAATTGACTGGGGCTGGTGGAGGAGGATCAATTTTCGCATTAGTGAACCCAGATAAAAAAGATGATGTTTTAAAATTTTGGTATGAAAAAGTACATGAACTGGTTAATAATAAAGAGTTATTTACTTCAAAATTTCCATCGTACTCTTCTGATATAACCAATGATTTTAAACAAATTCAATTTTTCAAAGTTAAAATTGATAAAGACGGAGTGAAAAGATTATAATTATTAGGAGATTATTTAATTAAAACAATTGGAGATTAAATTTGAGTAAATTCGAAAGATATAAAAAAAAAGTCGATACTTATATTTATCCACATAAACATTGCAAACGATGTGGTCAAATGATTTCTGAAGCATTTAGTTATTGTACTGAATGTTATGAAAAAATGCAAGAAAAGAAAAAAAGAAAATTTTTCAGAAGGAAAAAAAAAGAATAAAATAATTATTTAAACTAATTATATAATCATCCTTTCAATATCAAGACTTCCTTTCGGAAAATTTTTCTTTTATAGAGAATAATTATTTCACGTGAGTAAATTATATTATTCATTTTTGTTATTAAATGCTAGTGAATTAAATAATGAGAATTGCCGTTTTAAATAGAGACTTTTGTAAACCAGCTAAGTGTAGTCCATTTGGAAAAAAACCTTGTATAAAATATTGTCCACGAGTGCGGACGGGTGATGAAACTATCGTTCTAAGTCCTGATGAGAAGTATGTAATTATCACTGAAAATTTATGTTCTGGTGAAGGTATTTGTGTTAAAAAATGTCCTTTCAATGCAATAAGTATAATAAACCTACCCGATCCTTTAGAAAACCAAATCTCCTTTCGTTATGGTAAAGATCAATTTTCTTTATTTAGAATGGCAATCCCTAAAAAAGGAAAAGTGCTTGGATTAATAGGACAGAATGGAATTGGCAAAAGTACATTATTGAAACTTCTTTCAAATGAATTGAAAATAAATTTTGGTAAATTTGGAGAAGATAAACCAGATTGGCCAGAAATAATTGATCACTATAAAGGTTCTGAACTACATCAGTATTTTATTGATCTTAATGAAGATAACACTAAAATTATCCATAAACCTCAGAATATTACCTCAATCCCAAAATTCGTATCGGGAAAGGTAATTGATTTATTGAGTAAAAATGATATGAAAAATCAATTAGATTATCTCTCTAAGGAATTGAATCTTACTGAAATTTTAGAAAGAAAAATATCTGTATTATCTGGAGGTGAATTACAAAGAGTTGCTATTGCTGCCGCATACCTTAAAGATGGTGATATTTATTTATTTGATGAACCAAGCTCCTACCTAGACGTTAGTGAAAGGATAAATATGGCAAAAATAATCAGGTCTTTATCAGAAAATGATAAAACTATTATAGTTGTCGAACATGATTTAGCGATTCTAGATTATTTAAGTGATTATGTATCAATTTTGTATGGACAGCCAGGCGTTTATGGGATAGTCTCACATCCTCAAGGAGTCAGAGTTGGAATCAATATTTATTTGAATGGGTATATAAAAGATGAAAATGTAAGATTTAGAGAAATTCCTATAGTATTTCACGAACGCCCACCTCAAGAGTCATCATTTGACTCAGGAGATGTAATTTTTAGTTATGTTGATATTGAAACCTCATTAGGGAATTTTCATCTAACTGCTCCTGGTAGTGAAATTCATGCTGGTGAAATTATTGGAATATTAGGACCAAATGGAATTGGAAAAACTACATTTATTCAATCTATCTCAAGCAATATTAAAGAAAATGGAATTAAATCGAATAAAGAACCTGAGATCAATCCTGAGGAAAGCTTGAAGAAAAAGAAGGTCTCTGTCAAAGATCAATATATCAAATTCAAGGAAGAAAGCCTCGTTTCTGAACTTATTACTAATATTAAATTGGCTCCCCATTTAAGTCAATCTTATAAAAAAAGACTTATTAATAGCTTAAATTTGGAGCATATTAGAGAAAGGAGTTTTAATGAGTTGAGTGGAGGGGAGATGCAGCGAGTAGCAATTGCTAAATGTCTTTCAACAGAGGCTGATATATTTTTATTAGATGAACCATCTGCTTTTCTTGATGTTGAAATGAGGCTACAGGTTGCACAATTATTAAGAAAGTCAATTGAAGAGTTAAAAAAGTCTGCTTTTGTAGTCGAGCATGATATAATCACACAAGATTTTATAGCAGACTCCATTATGGTTTTTGAAGGTGAACCTGGATTAATAGGAAAAGCTAATCCTCCCCAAAATTTAAGAGATGGATTCAACAATTTTTTGAGGATTATGGGAATAACATTTAGAAGAGATAATATCACAAAAAGGCCAAGAGTAAATAAATTAGGAAGTACCAAAGATATACATCAGAAAAGAATAAATGAATATTATTTTATTCCAAAATAATGCTATTAGTATCAAAGGATAAACTCGATTTTTACTAATATCATATAAATACTCCATTATTTCCATTGGAAAAATTATCTTTATTTCTACTTGATCTCTAAATTGAATTATTGATTTTATTTTTTTATTAACAATTTTATTTAAATACAATTAAATAATTTATTACTGGGCTTTATTTTAAAATCTAGAATTTCTTTTTTGATATTTTAAAATAAATTTTGCAGTGGAAATTTAGGAGTCTATAACTATAATTATTTAATATACAAACATCAAGAAAACATAATTTTATATAAAAAGAAAAATAGGAGTTTAATTTTTAATCCTCCAAAAAATAAGCGGACGACCCCTTTTTCCATCATTACGAGAAAATTTTTCAATTACTTTCCTTTTTTGAAGTTTTAACAAATTGTCATATATCGTCGTTCTAGGAGTTTTAAGCTCTTGAACTAATTCTCTCCTAGTTAAAGGGCCAATATCTTTTAGTGTTTTAATTAGGTTGAATTGAATAGGTGTTAAGTAATCTCTGGGGTTAGATAGATCTTCAGATGAAGCATTTTTTGCCATAATTTTTTCCTCCACTCTTAAAATTGATTTTAAAACGACAATTTTGCGACGTTTTAATTTTTTAGTTGATAAATTTTATTCTTATGATATAGTTAGTTCCGATTAATATATAAATGATGCTTATTTATGCATTATTAACACCAAATAGCATAAGATTTATAAATGTAAATTTATCTTTAAATATTGAGGAATTACATCTTATCTATCAAAATATGACAGAGACAACAAGGACAACAGTTACCCTAAATAAAAGTTACATGAGATTGATAGAAGAATTAGTAGATGTTTTTGGAGCTACTAGGGCTCAAGTAATCAATAATATTGTAGAATATTTCTTTAATGATAGTAGGAACGATCCACTTTTAGAAAAGTTAAGAGCAAGGAAAAAAAAAGAATTATTTCCTGAAAAAATAGAACTTGATAAAAAAATTAAAGGATATTTAAAAAGAGCTGATAAAATTCCATTTGACATATTTATCGAGCACTTGAAATTAGATCCTGATTTTGTTGTATCACATCTAGAAGAATTGGGTGAAAATTATGGTTTCATGATAATTGACAATAAAATTACTAAAACATAGCTATATTTCCCAATCGAACTGATTTAAGAAAAAAATCATCCAAATAAATTGAAGAAATCTCCTGACAGACCCACGGTCCAATCTAAAAGGGAAGTGATCACTCCTATAATAATAAAGAAAATGAAAAGAGCAAAACCAATTAACAATGCATATTCAACTAGATTCCCACCATATTCATCCTTAAAGAATTCTTTAGTTTTAGTTCCTAAATTTTTAAAAAAACTCTTGAGATTCATTAAACTTAATTTGAAATAAGATTTTATAAAGTAAACTAATTTTACCTGGAATTGAGAAATGAATTTATCATTTAAAACTTCAAATTTTTGTAAATTTTCTCAAGGTCACTTTCATTTGCTTGAATTCTAGGGATCTTTAATTTAAATTTATCATCATCTAATTTCCTAGGGATAACATGAACGTGAAAATGTTTTATTACTTGGCCTGCAGCAGAAAAATTATTTTGAAGTATATTGTATCCATCAATTTTTAAAATATTGTGAATCTTACCAGCTACTTTTTTGACAACTTTATAGATTTCCGCAAGATCATAATCAGGAATGTCTTCCAAATTCGAATAATGATTTTTTGGAATAATTATTGTATGACCTTGAGAAATTGGATATATATCTAAAAAAGCTAAGATTAAGCTATTATCAAATATTATTTTTGAAGGAATTTCCGCATCTGCTATTTTACAAAAAATACAGTCTTTTTCTCTAATCATTCTTGAAACACTTTCGATTCTATGATTTAATGAACTAATTAATATATTTTAATTCAAAATTAAAAAACCTTTAGTCAGATTAATCATATAAAAAATTTCAAATTTTTCATAATTACAACTAAGATATGTGATTAAAATCTTATTTCAGGACTTAAGGCAAATTTTGACAAAAAAATTGGTTCCAAAACATTATAGTTTAAACCCTGAAAATTATGGATTGTATTTTAATAATATAAATAGAAATACGTTAATTAAAAAAGCAATGTTAACAGTAGATCTGAGTTTGGAAGCGATACATTTTGCTTTGAAGCATAGGATTAGTGTAATTATATCTCATCATGGGTTAGTTAAAGAACCAATCAAAAAATTTAGTAAAAATATTATCAAGAAATTAAACTTACTTTCAAAATATCCAATTTCGATATTCTTATTGAATTCATCCTTTATTGCCGCAGAAGGAGGGGTCTCAGACACATTGATGAATGTTCTTTATCTAAAAATGGAAAATACATTAGAGGTCACAAATAAACTTGGAATAAAAACTCCTATAGGAAGAATATGTTCACCACTAAAATATCCTAACGAAAAACATCCATTTACATTAGAAGCTTTAATAAAAAGACTAAAGGAAAATTTGAGTATAAATGCAATAACATTTGTAGGAGAACTTACAAGACCAATAAACAGGATATGTATTGTTGGAGGGGACATCTCTAATTCAACTCTTATTAAAAAGGCCATAAATCTTAATTGTGATTGTTTTGTATCAGGAAAAATTGATTATTTTGACGCTGTTTTAGCTAGAGATAGTGGCCTCAATCTCGTAGAAACCTCACATTATGAAATTGAAAATGTTTCAATGAAAAGATTATCTAATATTTTAAGTCTTGAATTTCCTCAGGTTGAATTTATATTATTTGAGTCAAAAGACCCATTTAAAACCTATATTTAAGTTTTTTTAATAAAAGTTTAAATTTATTAAGTTATATTTGAATTTTAATAAATATAATTTAAACTTAATTCTAGAAAAATTTTGTGAAGAATTAATGCCAATAATGGAATATAATGGTAAAAAACCTAGTATTAGTCCAAATAGTTATGTATCACCTATGGCCACCTTAATAGGTGATGTTCAAGTTAATGATAATGTAATAATTTGGCCAGGATCAGTAATACGCGCAGAGAATTCCCCAATTAGTATAGGAGAATATACAACAGTTTTTGATGGAGTAATAATGTTAACAAGATCTCAGAAAAGTTCAATAAATATTGGTAGATATTGTATTATTGAATCAGGAGTCGCACTTTTAGGATGTTTTTTAGAAGATTATGTTCAAATAAAAGAAGGAACTTTAATTTATGAAGAAGTATCTATTGGGGAGGGTGTAATAATTTTAAATCAAAGTCAAGTACCACCGGGATTGACTATTCCCGCAAGAGCAGTAATGAGGGGAATTCCTGTTGAACCAGTAAGGGAACAAACCCGTAATGACGTACTAAAACAGAAGGAAAAAGCAGAAAATTACTCTCAATTATTTATAAAAATTAAAAATCAATTACCTCACGCTCAAGGTTATTTATTGACTCTGCCAGATTTCTTAAAAATCCTAATAAAAAAAGAAAATTAAAAAAAATATTAGTTATTGTTAGACCATAATATTCAACATCTTTACAAGTTCTTTATATCTTGAGCGAAGAGTCACCTCAGTAACTCCCACCAAATTTGCTATATCCTTCTGTGAAATTTTCTTATCTTTCTTTTTACAGACCAAATATAATGCTCCAGCACATAAACCTTTTGGATCTTTTCCACTAGTTGAAAACTTATTTGTAAATCTCTGTAAAATCTTTATAGTTGTATTTTCTGCATCTGCATCTAATTCCAATTCAGCTATAAATCTTGGAATAAGAGAGATTGGATCTGTTGATGGAGCTTTTAAATTTAATTCTCGAATCAGTGTTCTATAACATCTTCTTACATTTTTTGCACTTATTGAGGTTTGTTCTAAAATCTCCTGCAGTGTACGTGGAATTTTTCTTTCTCGACAGGCAAAATATAAACATGCTGCTACCATACCATTAATTGATCTCCCTCGAAGGAGTTTCTTTTTGAAAGCTTCAATGTATAATCGAATAGCAGCTTTTTTAACATGGTTTGGTAAATTTAGATTACTTCCTATCCTTTTCAATTCAGTTGTAGCTATTAGCATGTTCCTTTTATCCCAAGTCATCCTTGAATTCCATTTCGCTGCTCTCTTTAAATCAGGACTTTTAATATTTGTTTTATCTATTATCGTACTAAGTCCCATATCTGGTAATAAAATTGATATTGGAGATCCCGTCCTTTCTCTACTTTCTTTTTCCTGCTTAGTAAATGCTCTTTTACCACTATGAGATATATCAACAATTCGCTCATTAATAACTAATCCACACTGTCCACAGACAGTTTCACCTTTTTCATGAAGTAAAATAATCTTGCCCCCACATTCAGGACATAAATTTGATATATTACTTAAATCTACTTCCACTTCCATAATAATAACCCAATAACATTTTTAAAATAACAAATAATCCTATTGTATTATTTTCAATAATTTCCAAGCAAGCTTTAACCCGTACATCCATTAAAGTACTAATTTGGAACTTAAGATACTAAATGTGACTGAAATACTAATATATTCTTTGGTGCAAATAATATAAATATAAATATATTATATAAATGTTTCGCTCAGAATCTGGGTGTATTTCTAAAACGTAGAAAGAATTTTAAACAAAATTGATCCTCATAAAAAAAATGGAAGACACGTATTAAATCCAAACAAAATACCTTCAATAATACCAGAAAATAGAATGGCAATAGTCTTTCTCGGATTTGAAATTAACCTGTTGTTATTTATTAAATACCATAAACTAAGTAAGATTTGTAGAATGGCCATCAATGATAAAAAAGAAAAACAATAATAGATGGTTTTCTCATGTGGAAATTGAGACAAACTAATATCCATAATTCCATTTAAATAAAAAGGATCAATTCCACTAAAACTCATGAAATTGTAGATTAATCTATCTGGTAATGGATCTAAAATCCAAATTAGGAAATATGTAAGATAATTAAATAATATCCCAAAAGCCAAAACTATATAAGAACACCCCAGAATGAGTCTTGGCTTTATAAACATATCTTGCTTTTCGCTTTTGTCAATTAATCTGGATTGACGATATACACCCCTTAATTTTAATAAAGTAAATATTCCAATTGTGAGAATGATAAAAACAAAAATATATTTCAGATATATATGAAAAATTAAGAAGAAATCATTGAAAACTATACAAAAGTTCTCCAATCCAACTATTATGTCATTAAAAATATCGTCTATTGACAAAATAGCTTTATTGAATTGTCCAAAAAGAACCATGACAGATTATTATTTAATACTGAATATTTAAACCCTACATAATCTTAATTTAGGGATTTAGGTAATTTTTTCACATTCTTCATTTATAATCTTCATAGTATTGTTGAAATCTTGCCACCAATCTTGTCCTTGTTGGGCTACTAACATAGGATCTATCTTTCGAGAATCTAAGCACCTAATTTCTTCTTTTTGAGCTTTTATTTTGGCTTGCCATATTTGAGAAATTATATTTTGCAGATTAATTTTAACTTTTTTAACTAATTCCTCGTATGGAACTGAAACATCTTCTGTTTTTTGTAATTTTTGAAGTTGATCAAATTTCACTTTTTCCTTGGCTCTATTTAAATCGCTACAACTAATCTTAATAGAAAAAGGATCTTCATTACCCCATTTGCAATATTTTTGGATATCACATAACGTACAATAACTTTCAAAACTTATAGTATAATCCTCAAGACCAATAATTGAATAATTTAAAACTTTAGGCATTTTCTATCTTTCTCTAGTTATTAATAAAATGCACTATTTAATCTATTATATTTTAGGTCAAAAAATTTTTTAAATACTATTTATTAAATTTATTCATTAAAAAAGCTTTTTTAAAATAAACTATATAATATTAATAAAAATCCATTCCATGGGAGAGTGGCTTAGCCTGGTATAGCGCACGGCTGATAACCGTGAGGTCGGGGGTTCAAAGCCCCCCTTTCCCACTATTTTTATAATGAATTAAATTCATTTATCGCCCTTAATTTTTTTAATTATCAATCTTTAATAAATTTCGAAATGAAAAACATTGTTCTCTCCGGAACACCAGGATGCGGTAAAACTTCAGTAGCAAAAGAATTATCCAAATTACTTAATGCTCAATTAATCTCTCTTAATGAATTAGCTATTTCAGAAAAATTTACATTTGAATATGATTCAAAAAGAAAAACTTACATCGTTGATTTTGACATATTTTTACCTTATGTCTTAGAAAAAATAAAAGAATTTCAAATAGATAATCCACCTTATCTAATAATAGAGAGTCACTTTTCTGATATTATTCCAGATGATTTAATTGATTTTGCGTTTATCTTAAGGTGTGATCCAGATGAATTAACTAAAAGATTAGACAAAAAAGATTATGATAATGAAAAAATTAATGAAAATATTCAAGCTGAAATTCTAGGTGATTGTATAAATCATTTTCTACAAAAAGAATTGAAAAACCCTCTATTTGAGATAGATACATCAAATCTAAGTATTAAAAGAGTTGTAAGAATTATAGCAGATATTGTACTTGAAATTAGAGATGGAAAAAATTATTATATTGGCAAGGTTGATTGGCTTGAAAAATTATTTCAAGAAAATCGTTTAGAAGAATTTTTTGATTGAGAATCTAAAAGAAAGTTGTAGATTTTATGAAGTGGGAAGTATCTGATTTTGATGCCTTAGGAAGAATTGGAAAACTTACTATTAAGGACAAACAAATGATTACTCCAAATTTATTTCCTGTAGTCCACCCTTACAAAAATATCCTCTCCACTTCAGATTTAAAGAAATTAGGTGCTCAATGTGTTTTTACTAACGCATATATTATTTATAAGAATGAGAATTTAAGAGATGAAATCTTAAAGAATGGACTACATTCACACTTAAATTATGATGGAATTGTCGCAACAGACAGCGGAGCTTTTCAAAAATATATCTACGATAAAGAAAATTTAGAGATTCAACCAGAAGATATTGAAAAATTTCAAGAAGATATCGGAACTGACTTTGCAGTAATATTGGATGAGCCTGTCCAACCAGATGATGATTATGAAACCGCTAAAGAGAAAGTTGATATCACTATTCAGAGAGCTAGAGATAATCTAAAGAGAAGAATTAAAGATAAATGTCATTGGTTTGGGCCTATTCATGGAGCAAATTTTGATGATTTACTGAAAACTAGTATAATTGAAATGAATAAATTGGATTTTGACGTTTATGCAATTGGGGGATTAGTGAAATCTCTTTTGAACTATAGATTCGATTTAGTAATCAAAATTCTCCTGAATGTAAAAACAAATCTGGTCTGGAATAAACCAATTCATATGTTTGGATTAGGGTTACCACAATTTTTCTCCTTAGCTGTAGCATGTGGGTGTGATTTAATGGACTCAGCAGCTTACATTTTATTCGCAAAAGAAAACAGATATTTTACATTATCCACAGGTACAAGAAAATTAGAAGAACTGGAGGAATTTCCCTGCCATTGTCCGATATGTTGCGAATATCAACCCAAAGAAGTACTAAATTTCGATGAAAAAATACGAACTGAGTTGATAGCTAAACATAATTTATACATATCTTTTTCTGAACTAAGAACAATACGTCAGGCTATAAAAGAGGGCAATTTATGGGAGCTTGTTGAGCAAAGAATTCGTAATCACCCTTCTTTAGCTCAAGCTTCAACAGTTATTAAAGATTATTTACCTTTATTTGAAAAACATGAAAAACTTTATAAAACTCATGGGAGACTTTATTCTACCCCGGAAAGCTCTCAACGACCTTTAATTTATCGTTATGAATCAAAACTAAAGAATAATTATCGTGTTCCAGAAGATGTTAAATTCTTGATTATTTTGCCCGAATTAGATGTAAAAGGAGAACAATCTCCTTCAATTAGAAGCTATTTAGAGCTAATTGATAATAATTCGATAATCCCCAGAACTCTAATTCATATTGTACTGCTTTCTGATTTTTACGGAATTATTCCTTTAGAATTAAGCTCTACTTTTCCTTTGGGTCAATATGAATCAGTGGATCTATTGAAAGAAAATGTAGAAATCTATGAAAATTTGTATCAAAAAGTAGAATCGTTTTTCAAAAATTATTCTTATCATTATCTAAAATGTGGAATATTGATTCCTGAAGATTTTACTAATCAATTCAATGAGATTGTTCAATTTTCTAAAAAAAAAATTTTAAGGAACCTTGCTGAGAAGTTAAAGACAAATTTTGAATTAGAAATCGAATCATTTGATGAACTCGATTCACTGATTAACTTTTTTAAAAGTGATTAAATGGCTATCTTAGAAGAGATTTATGCTTTTGGGCATGAAAATATTATAGGTACTCATAAAACAACAATTGAAATTACTAAAAATAAAAGTTTAACTAAACGAGGGAATTGCATTATAGGGATTAGTGCTACAAAAGCTTGTTTTGATTTAAATCCCGCTCTGAAACAAGAAATAAATGCCAATAGAAAAATAAAAATAACTTTGAAAGTCGAAAATATTCAAGATTCCTTTTATGGTTTCGGAAGTAAAGAATTAAAGCTATTGGATAAGCATGATTTAGTATTCCGAACAAGTAATTATATTTGTAATAGAACTGTGCTAATTAACTGCACAAAATCTTCAAATGAAATCAACCGTAAATTAATTGAAAGGTTACAAACTCCAGGAACAGAATTATCAATAATATTTGAATTAAATAAGTCAAATGGGAACCAAGAATAACAACAAAATCATATACTTAAAGTTAAAGAAAAAGGATGGACAGGAACTCATCAAAATTATTAAGAAAAAATTTAATAATCAAGAGATAATAAACCATAAATTCAAAGTTTTACACGGGAAAGAAGACATATTATTTCCTATTTATAATAACAAGGATTTCCTCGATTATATAACAGAAGCATTTGCTAATAAAATTAAGTTTGAGGTTGTGTCTAAGGACGGAATACCAAATACTAAATATAAAGTTAGATCACTTCAAGATGCATTAAAAGGTAAAATCCCTGATATTCATATAAATCTTATTCCAAAATCATATGATATTATCGGAGATATTGTAATTATCGAGTTTGATAAATTTGATGATTTAAATCATAATCAATCTCATAACTATAAAAGAAAAATAGCAGCAGCAATCATGGAAGTCAACAGAAATGTAAAAACCGTTTTTGAAAAAAAAAGTGAGGTAAAAGGACCATACCGATTAAGAGACTTGGAACTTTTAGCTGGTGAGGATAAATCTGAAACGATTCATAAGGAAAATAATTGTTTATTTAAGCTTGATGTCAAAAAAACTTACTTCTCTCCACGATTGGTGTTTGAAAGACAAAGGGTTACCTTGAGTTCAATAAAGGAGAATGAGTTGATCATTGATATGTTTGCTGGTGTTGGGACTTTCTCAATACAAATTGCTAAAATTAATAATGTTAAAATTCATGCTTTTGATGCTAATCCTAATGCATATAACTACCTTAAGAAAAATGTTAAATTAAACAGATTAAGGGGAGATATTTATCCAGCGAACATTGATGTTGAATATTTAATTGAGGAAGATAATCAGTTGGGCAAAATATTATTTCATAAAGCAGACAGAATAATAATGAATTTACCTGAAAGCTCAATTAAATTTGTTGATCTCGCTTGTTTTTTAACTAAGGAATCTGGAGGGATAATCCATTTTTACCAATTTACTGAAAAACCAAATTCAATTGAAAAAACCTTAAAGGATCTTGAATCTGTTTTAGCTCAATATGAATGGGAAATTGAATCTATTCTGGAATCTAAAATTGTAAAGCACTTCTCACCTAAGTCTGAATTGGTTGTTTTAGATTTGAAAATTAAAGCATTAAAATAAGAGCGGACCTAGCAGGATTCGAACCTGCGACTTTCGGATTAGAAGTCCGACGCCCTATCCAGGCTAGGCTATAGGTCCCGATGTAATTTGTATACTATACTTAAATCATATATGAAGTTTAAATTTTTTGTAAGGTCAAAAAAAAAGAAAAAAGAATTTAAAGCTCCTCTAAGAGGAGAAGATATGGCATTAGACGAGGCAGAAATATCTTCTAAATATTTTATTTGATACCTCTTTTTAATTAATTAAAACTTTGATCATTTTGAAACTTCAAAAAATCACTATTTATTTTTCAAATTGATATTTAAACATAACTGTAAAAAATAATTAAAAAAAAGAGGAGGGGAAAGATTGATTCCTAATAACGGTGGAATTATGCCAATGGAATTATTTTATCTGTACCTGGCATATCTAGAACCTCTTAATTGTATAACAGAAGGAATGTGATCAAATTTATTCTATTTGAAATGTACCTAACAGTCTGCAGTAATATGTTAAGATTTTTTTATTTAAACTCAACTATAATAATTTGGATAAATAATAATTACAAACTTTTAAATAACAGTTTAAAGTAAATTTTCCCAATAGATGTAAAAATATTAAAAACATATGTCTAAACCCAACCTAGAATTTCTACTCAACACACCAATAGAGGAAAACATTGAAAAATTGAATTATGTTTTTCAAAATCTCCTTCAAAATATTCAATTCTTCCTTGGATTAGATCCTATATATCAAAATGTAAAATTTGAATTTACTGAAGCCCCAATTGATTTAAAAAAGGTTTTTATTGATTTTGGTACATCTAAGACTCTAAAAGGTAATATATTATTAATCTCTGTTTATATCAACTATAAAAATTTTATAAAAATAATATTATTAAGAGAAGCTTATAAATGTTTTGTACCAGTCGGATTACAGGATAATGAAATAGTAAATATTTTTATTAACCAAAAGGTAGAGATTGATCTCCAAGGTTCTGGTTATAATGATGATTGGAAGGAATTTAGAAGAAAAACTGAAGTGAATTATGAATTTTTGGATGCAGAATTTGATAGATTGGAAAAATTTTTAAAACAGGAAGGCACAGAAAACAAACCGAGCCCATTTCAATATTTCATTTCATACATAAGAAAAAATGTTGATTTGATTTATAATATCAAGGGTGATAATAATTATGGGTATAAAGGATTCTATGATCTCATTTATGAAGAATATTCTCAAAAATATCAGGAATATCCTGAAGATATATTAGAAACCATTAGAATTGTGACTGAGATTTTTTATTCAGTTAAGAGTTATAAATCAATCTTAGATTATCAACGATATTTTAAAGAATTTAAAGAAAATGGTATTATTCAAACTAATTCAAGTCAAAGGAAATTTGCAGAAAATATGCAATGGATCAAAACCTTTAGCACAATTGCTCCAAGTTATCAAATAAATTGGTCATCTTTGGATATAATGTTAATATTATGCATTATAAAATTTAATCCTCTAATAGAAACCTCAAAAATCATTCGACTTGTTATGCAAATGCCTTTTTTCTTATCACCAGCATTTTTAAAAAATGGTTTTGGTTTTGAAGTTATAGGGTATTTTTCTATTCCAAAAATCTATTTTAATGATCTCTCAACTATGCTTGATAAAATGGAGAGTATGGGACTAATTATTGAAAAAAAAATTTATAGAGAAACTAAACCAGGCTATACTGCGAATTTAAATTGTTTTAGATTTAAAACACCGTTACTTAATCCAAATAAGCAAAATTATAGAAGTAACTATGAACTATTTTTTGAATTTGAGTATCTTGATGGTACATTTAAATCAGATCTCTCTCTTATTGATTGGTTATTAATTGATAGAATTCGATATTATTCAATTACGGGATTAGGATTTGAGAGGAAATCTGAGACCTTACAAGCCTTAAAATCTGATCTTATCAATGAAGTCCAAAGTCAAAAAAATTTAATTAATAAACTTAAAATAAATCTTAATCAAATCCATAATTCTCCTTATCTTAGGGAATCCCTCTTGAATTTTATTGACCATAATTCTCGATTTGGTTTTTTTTATATGAAAAACTTGTTATATGATTATATAATAGTCTTCAATCTAATTAGTAATATCTTATCTCATAATCCTTCAGTTAAAAATTACAATCAATTTTGGGAATTTATTAAAATATATGGAATTTCGAAAAAAATTGAAGATAATATTAAATTAATTAATCTGAATAAAAAAATAATAAATGAGTTTTTAGTCATCTTTTTAAATTCTCCAAACACCTTTGAAGAAAAAATTGAAGAATATCAGAAATTCTACAAATTATTTAAATCCTTTCACGATCTAAAATTATTTAATTTAGAATCAATTAGAACTATAATCACAGATAACTCCTTAATAAAGAAAATATACCAATCTAAAGAAGAAAAACTTAAGAATATTTATGAAAGCTATAAGACATATGATATCACTAATCAAGTTATCGAACAGAAATTAGAAGATTTTCTAGACAACTCCCCACCTATTATTAAACCTTCCTTAATAGGAACACTTGGAATGGCACGCTTTACGAATTTCTTTATCACTTTAATCCTAAAAAATGCAAAGAATGTACAGGAGGGTGTTAAAATAATAAAGTGGTTATTCCCTAGAATTTTAATTGGAGAAATTTCTGCAACTGCAGAAAAATATATTTATCTTGAAATACAAATGCCAAATTTAAAGCTGAAAGAAAAAAAGTTACTTTATTCCACACTACAAAATCTTTTTGAAAAAAACATCATAAAATGCAAATTGTATCTATGGAGTGGTTTTAACGAAGCCTTTTCAAGAAAGGATTTTTATGATTTAGAACAAGAAAACTTTTTTTATACAAAAGATCTCTTTAATCAATTTTATTTAAACATTAAAAGTACTCTAAGAACTGATATTCAACAAATTTCAGAATCATCAAGTAAAATTTCAAGAAATCTATTCGAGTCTCAAAAATCAATTCCACATCTAATTAATAAAATAGAGAATAGAATCTCAAAAGAAAATGCTGACTTTAATTTAAGTAATTTAAACAGGTTAATTGAATTTAATAGAAATCTTACTGAAAATCTTTTAGAAATTGAAAAATTTAAGAAACAAAAAAAAGAATTTTTCTTTAGAAACTATATCAAATCCATAAAATTTATCCCTTCTTTTCAATTCTTCGGTTTTGGTCAATATTCTCTCTATTTTTATCCCTTAGACTTAAATGAGATAGATTTTAAACATTTATTACATAATTGTTTTAAAAAAATTAGGTATTCTATAAATATTGATAATTCAATTCCATTTCTCATTGATTTCATCTGGCCACACCGGAATCCAAATTTATCACTATTTAACTGGTTGACAAAGTCGAAAAAAGTTATTCGGGAATATTGCTTATTTTTCACTAAAAAAGTTTTAAAAATTTTTCATTTTAATTATAATCTTAGTGTAAATAAATGGGATCTTGATCCAAATCGTTTTAAAACCTATTTTCAAAATATTTTATATAATCAAGATTATAAACTTGCCCCTACAGAATTAAATGGATTTAATATTGGAGATTTGAAGGTTTCTGATTATTTTTATCCAGAATCACATGAATACAATGCTTTGATTAATTTATATACCAGGAAATCTATTGATATTAAATCTCATTTAGGAACTAGAAACTACACTGTGGTGGATTCTATTATTGATTTACTAAGAAAAAAGCTAATATTCCCTTATATTTCCGTGAAAAATTTAGATTTAATTGAGAAAATCAATATAATCTTACCTAATCTAAAAAAATACCAATATGATATCCTTTTCAAAATTTTTAGCTTTTTTAATATAGGATATATCTATGAAATTGAGGGTGAATATTTTATTTATGGAATGTCTGAAGAAATCAAATTTGAAAATGGGCTAATGATTAAACTCTATCTCCCTGATTGTCAGCTTGATGAGTTCGAGAAACAATTTGATTCTATCTTTGAATACCTTAGGATAAAACATTATATTATACTAAACGATTTAGTTGATGGAAAAGATTTTCTTAAATCAATCTATGGAAATTTAGATTTCTTGAAAGAGTACAATCCTTTGAAGAACTTAATCTGGAATGATAAAGATAAGATTTGGATGAATCATAAATTGTTTGATGAGAAATTTGAAAAAATATATCCAGATTTAATTCCAAATAAAAAGTCATAACTTTATAAACATTAGTGGGATTAGTGAAATATTCAAAAGAATTGCACCAATTATTATTAAATATTCAGTAATTACATATGTGGAAAGAAGTGTACCTAAAGGAAGGAAAATAAAGATTGCGAGATTTCTAAATGATGCTATGAGATGAAAGTACACAGTTCTATTTGATTTCTTGAATTTCATAATATAAACTGAGATATTAAGGTTAGTGATTGTTGCAAGTGAATTTGCAATAACATACAATATAATAAATAAACCAAAATCCGCAAGAGTGTAAAAAATATAAATTATTCCAATAATTGGTATTAAACAAAATAAAATCCTTCTTGGTTCTATCCTTTTCATCAAAAATGTACCTATTGCAGTGCTCATTATACTTAAAAGGAAGTAAAATATTAAAAACAAATTAAAAAAGTTGAAATTAAAAGCACCAAATCTATCCAGCAAATAAGGAAAAAATGGATAAGCAAAAATTGTATCACTAAACGCAAATAATACAAAAACACATAATAAAACAAATATTAATTTAAAATTTGAAGAATCTTCCTGACCAGTAGACTCTTTAATTTCATCTTCTTGAGAAATTTCATTTAAGCCAGAGGTTCTACTATTACTTTTCTCATTAATAAATGGTAAAATTCCTATTAAAGGTAATAAAAAGATAAATGTAAACATAAAAAAAGTAATCCAAGAATTTAGAGAATATATATTATTCATCAATAGAAGAAATAGGAAATATGGTAAAGCTCTTCCTAAAGAATCCCCAACTGTAATAAAAAAAAAGGATCTTTTTTTAAGCTCATCAGAAGGGGCAATGTCAATAATTAAAGACTTAGTTGAAACATCTAACATAGTACTTGAAATAAAAATTAAGAAAAGGAAAAAGCCAAAAAGTAAGATATTACTTACAGTAAGACCCATAAAAATATACATCAACGCAAAGATGTATCCCGAAAAAATAATATAATACTTCCGCTGATACCCGTTAATACTGTATTTATCGGTGATTGCTGCGAATAAGGGGCGTAATAATAAAATAGAATAGGCAAGAAATTGCATTAGTGCTAGATTTATACGATTAATATTTAATACGTCAAAAAAAAGAATCGGGAAATAATTATTGAGAAAAACAAAGACGGATGAATATACTAAGTATATGAATATAAAAGAAACATAATTTACGTTTAAATAAGATTTTAAATCAATTTTTTTTGATCTAAACATTATGCATTTTATTGTTTGATCTTAACTATTTAAAGAAGAAGTAATTTAGAAAGAGTAATTTTATTAATAACCAAATTTCTTTTATGTCGGAAGAAATAAGCAGATTAAAATTAATAAATTAATAAATTGTTAACATATTGTTTTTAATAAGTGAAATTCTTTAATTAAAATCAGAACTTATATTAATTATAGCAATTAGATTTGGCACATTAGAAGAGAGTATAAACCTTGTACAAACTTAGGATAAAAACTTTTGTCCATCAAAATATTCCATATTCCTTTAATTGGAATAAGACTCATCATAAAGAAAAATACTCTCAGATTATAGCTAATCGAGAAGAATTAAATAGACTTAAACAACATTTCAAAAGAGTTTATGAAGGTGCAATTCCAAATAAGATTTTTAATTCAAGAGATTTACCTAGAGTCTCTCAATTTAAAATTAAAGGTATTAAATCAACTTTTATTCGGAGTTTTAGTAAGAATTTGATAAGATCTGGTAAAATTCGCTACTATGATTCTGATTCAAAGTTGCCTAAATATGCTCAAAGCGTATTTGATAATTATCATATAAACGATATCGGGGGTATCCCAGGACACGAACCAATTTTGAAAAACATTTTAATTAAGGATAAAGATGCTATTGCTATAGAAGTCCCAATATGGGGGAAGAAACAAAATAATATAATTACTGGCCATATTGATTTGATACAAGTTGAGAATGATATTGTTAAGGTAATTGATTATAAACCTGAGGGGAATTTTCTAATTTCTTTACCTCAAGTTGCCATGTATGGATTCTTGGTTAAATCTAAATTAAATCTTGAAAGAGTTAAATGCGTTTCTTTTAATAAAAAAGGAGCTTGGGAATATGATCCAGATATATTGAAAACAGAGATTAAAGATTATTTAGTTACTCACAATATTAAAGAAGTACCATGGGAAAAATTTCTTTAAACCAAAAATTATCTATCTTTTCTTACCTTTGGGTTTAGGTTCTTCAGTTTTTTCTTCTGTTTTTAAATATCCTCTTAGTAGAAAATAACATAAAACTAAAGCAATAACTTCAACAATTATACTTACAAATGAAATAATCGTCCCGTTATATCCTAAATATCTTAAAAATATAGCAGAAGCTAAACCACTGGCAGCTAAACCAACAACAATAATTGCTTTAACTATTTCAAAAAAAGATTGAAACAAATAAGCTATTTCTTTTTTAATCCATGAAAATACTGATGCCATAAAACAATAATACTTCTTTCTATTATTTTATTAAATTAAAGTATGAAACTTTTAATATCTTTTTCATTTTTTAATGGAATAATATGAATATAGAATCAAAAAGTAAAGTTTTTTTGAAAATTATTATTTTTTGCTTTTGAATTTTGTGTATAGCGCTTTATCTAATAGTTTACCAATCTTTATAGCAATTTGATTTCCAATTTCATATCTTTCTCCATCGAGTAAATTTCTTTTTTGTTCAGGAGTAGGAGTTACATTTAGTCTCTTCATCAAAATTTTATCTGAAACATCATCTACAAATTCTCTAATTTTTCCAGAATCTGGTAGTTTAATGTCTGAGGTAAAATTTTTTATCTTTTCAATAGCAAAACTAAAAAATTCACTGATCCGCTCAATAGGGTCTCCTTTTAATTCACTGTGAAGTTTGATATTATCAGTAGCAATCTTGTTATCTTTTTCTTGCCAATACAATTGACTTGGGTTTATTCCCGGGCTATTAATCCTCATCATAGAACTTGTGATCCGACGCTCAATCCAATTTAGCGTACTTAATTCTTGTACTTCTCTTATCTTTTTAGCTTTTTCCTCTTTAACTTTTTCTTTTTTCTCAATTATTAGTTCTACTTCTGATTTACGGCTTTTTTCAAAGCTTTGTATTCTTTTGACGAGGTCATACCCAATACAATACGATATGGGGGATATTATATCAGATTTCAATTTTAACTGAGCTATACCTTCATATATCGGGCTTACATTATTTTTTAAATCAAAAACCGCTTCATTTAAAGACGTTTCAAGTAATCTTGCAAGAATAAAACCATTGACTAAAAATGGTTGATTATGTGCATTGAATACTATAACTAATTCCTCTTGTCTTTTATTGATTCTTTTGATCATCAATTCTTCGAGTTTAACATTTACCCATTCTTCTGAATCAGTTGTTCCATCCATTTTCTTTAAAGATAATAGATATAATGATCTATCATTAGATACTTTAAGATATACCTCAATAATTCTACTCAATTGTCTTAAAATCTTGGATAAGATATAAAAGAAGATATCCTTTGAAATTTCAGAAATGATATCTTCAAATTCTAAAATAAATAATAAATGGGAGTAACTTTTAATTTTTAAATCCTCTAAAAAAACTTTGTCAACAACTTGTTTTTTTCTTATATATTCTATTAATTCATTAATTTTAGTTCCTGTTCTTTCTTCTAAAAATCTAATTAGTTCTGGATATTTATTGACTTGTTGAGTAAGTATATTTAACAAATCAAATTCAGATATGCCTTCTGATTGTTGTACAACTTGTTTAATATACGGTAAATTCTGCTCTGATACTGCTTTTTTTGCGATATAGATCAAATTTTGCTTATAATCATTTAAAGAAACAATGTCTAGTTTTTTTATATTATACCTTACCATATTTGTCTTTACTCTTTCTGCTAAATCTTCGTTTAGATTAAAAAAATGTAAGATATTATATACGCCATATTTTTGTAAGGTATAAATGATATCATCGAAGCCAGACTCATTAATACATTGTAAAAAGTATATAAAATCATTTGGATTCCTTTTAAGTCTTTGAATTAATGCTAATTTCAAAAAGCTGAGAATTTTAAACTCAAACTGATCGTAATCTATTTTTTCTTCAAGGGCATTTTCAATTTTATAAATAAGATCTTTTTTCAGATTATTAGCTTCCATATATACTTTCAAGCCAGGTATAGAGATAGGAAATCGGTTGAAATTATAATCTAGTATTTTCCTTTTTATCATTCTTACTGGCATTGCTTCAATTTGTAATTCTTTATAAGATTTAAACTCAAAATCACTCCTTATCTTATCAATAGCTCGACTTAGTGTTGCTAATTCTATGAATTTGTCTTCTTTCTCTTCGAATTCAAGTTTTTTTTCTAACTCAACCGATATATCCTTAAAAGCAGAACTTTCATCTAAAATTTCCTTTTTAATTTCAACACTCAAACCGATTAAATCACTTATCAAATCATAAAAGTAGAATTGTGGATATTTTATTATGATCTCTTGTAATTCCTGCTCAATTTGACCTTCAATATCCTTAATCATTTTTTCTTTTTGAAAATTTTGAAGTTCCTCTTTCCTTTCTTCAATTAAAAATGTAATAATATTATTTTCTAAATTAATTATCTTATTAAGAAGATTTACTTCTAAACTCAATGAGTTTTTTAAAAGAGACTCAACTTCTTCAAGTATAATCTTCTTTTCAGAAAGTTCTAAATTTTTTGTCGAATCAAAGGTGAACTTTGCAGTATCTGTGAGTTTTTGTACTCTAATTCCTAAATTATGATAAATATGTATTGTAGCAGTAGCAACTAATAAATCACGGAAACTAGTCTTTTTAGTTATAAGCTCAAATATTTTATCTTTATCAGCCTCTCTTTTGAAATGAGAAATTATCAAATCAACTGTTTGAAAAAATCTAAATGAACTTTCTACAGCAGTAGTTTTTCTTTTAACTCCACTTATCATAAATCTCTCACCCATTCTCTATAAACTTCATTAAAATTATCTGACAATTCAAATCTAGCGTTTTTGTGCCAGAATTTGAAATCTATTATATGAAAAAGATCCCCTTGAAATATTTCTTTTTCTTCATTTGTTAATATATGTTTAAGCGTTACTGTTAAGGGTCTTGGTATTAGTTTAGAAAAATATTTTAGTTCAGAATTTTTAATATAACTATAAAAGGTCTCATCATTATTGAGAGTGAAATAATCAGATGGATTAGTATTTTCGAATTGAGGATTTAAAACTTTTAATTCATTTATGACACTATTCTTAACATATTTAGGAAATTCAGTATTGATGTTGATACTAAACTCATAATTCTTATAAAATTCAAGCAATAAACTTCTTTCTTCAGGATTAGATAGTTCTGCAATATAAGTGTCTAAAAAGTATAAGAAATTATTGATCTTTTGTTCAATTGATTCTCTCTCTTCGAAATAACCAATAAAATCCTCATAGACTTCTGTTAAGCTCCATTTTCGTTGTTCTTCTGGTTTAAGATACTTTTTTGAATAATCTTTTATCCAATCTAAGATGTGATATTTCCAGTCAAGATTAATACCACCTATTCTTTTTTCTAAAAACCTATAAAATCTATTAGCAAATGTTACAGGATCACTGATTTCATTATCAGGTTCTTCTTTAAGATAACGAGTTATGGTAGAATGTCTTAAAACATAACTTAATAAATAGTTTAATTCGGTTGAAAATTTTTTAAATTTTTCAACATGACTTTTTATTCTATCTATGCTATTTTCCATTTGAATTTCTGTAAATGAGATTAAATCATCGATTTTTAACTCTATCGCATCAAAAAAATTATTAATACCATTTTCAATCAATGAATTAAATTCTCTTATAACTTCTCTTTCATCATATATAAGTTCTCTTCTAAGTAGAATTTTATGGGTTTCAATTTGATTAAAAATGTAAGATTTAAAACTATTTAATAATTTCTGACCTAAATTTTTTGCAGGTTTCTGCTCAGTACTGAATTTATTTATCAGATTTTCTATTAAAATTATAGTTAGCTTTTTTAATCGTCGATAAGAAAGATATTTCGGGAAAGATTTTTTTATTAAATTAAGGCTTTTGTTAATTATTTCAGAGAGATAATTGAGAATAGAGCTCAATTCTATTACTCTCAATTTAGTTTTTTGTGTAATTGATTGTTCAATAAATAACTTAGAAATCTTCCATATATCTTCAAAACTTTCACTTTCTAATTTACCTTTATTTAATATATAATATTCAAATTTATTAATTAATTCGTTCAAATCTCCCATTTCTCCTGTACTAAGAAACTCTCTAGAATATTCCAAGAATTTATTGAAATATGCCTTCAAATCAATGAATAAGTTATTTACATTAGATAATAACCATTCAGCAGTGTGAACTTCTCTGTAAATGGCTATTTTTTCTTTAATGTAATTTATAATAAATTTAGTTATTTCATCTTGATATTCATCTAAAGTTCCAGTATTTGCTAAGTTTATCAGATTTGTGCCTAGATTTAAGGTTTTATCAACAATAAAGTTCGCACTAGGCTCAGAAATTGAAAACTTAAGATGTTCTATTGCTTTTTGCCCATCAAAGGGGGTTTTAATCTTTTGAAATTTTGGTTTTACAAAATTAATCTCCACAGGTTCTTTATACCATAAAATTTCTACATCAGAAATCACTTTACCATAAGTAGTCAGTAATTCCTTTTCTGTTGGTAATGTCTTCGTTATCCCTATTAGTTTTTTATTCCATTTATCTTCAACTAATTCTCCATAAAGTTTTTTATTAAATCTAGAAGCAAATTTATTAAATACATGCTCCCTATTTTCTTTACTTAATTCGGGCCTTTCAGAGAACTCTTCTACCTCAAAAAAGAGTTTGCTTATATTATCCAAAGATTCCTTGGATTTATGTATATCTAAGACTCCAGTTTCGGGTTTTAAAGCTAAAAGTAAGGTTTCACAATCTTTGTATTTACCTGGTAAAAAAATCATTGATTGAGGGTAAATATTCAATCGGGAACTTTTTTCATCATAATTATACAATTCAAATTCAATACTATAAATCTCTGCTCCCGTATAATCACGCAATATTGCATTATACATCATCAAATATTTAATAACTTCTTTTGAGAGATCATTTACTTTTTTCTTGGTAAGCCTTCCCGGCCCAATTACATCTCCCACAATGACATCATTTGGAGAAGAATAACCAAAAATTAATGAAAATTGATAACTTATAGATTCTCGAGTTGTTATCATAGCAAAAACCTGTATTAAACATTTATTCTTAAAATGATTGATTTTGAGTATAAAATATTCATCTAAAGCCTTACAAAAACTTAAAGGGGTGCTTTAAATATTGTTAAGTTAATTACATATTAAAATTTACTTTTGAATAGTAAATAAAGTACTCGCATAAAAATATTACATTAGAAAAAATAAATTTAGATGAACACCTTATGATGAACTTTCAATATTAGATTTTTATATTTTGTTTTACTAAATCAAATGAAAAGAAACAAACAAAAATAAAAATATAATAAGCAAAATTTTATTATATTTATAATAATAATTTTATATTCTAAAGCAATAAAGGTGTAGATTTATTCAATTTGGATCGGATTTAGGGATTAATCAAGATGATATTGAAAAAATTAGCCCACAAATTACATTTATAACTTCAAATGCGGATATTGAAGCTATAGCTCTTGTTTCTCAGGAAGGTTATCAAATTGCATTTAGTGCATTACCACAGTATCATGTAGACGGTGATCAATTTTGCGGTCTTTCAAGTGCATTATTAATGACAGGAAGATCTACAATACAAACCCTATTCCAAGAAGATTTGAGTGAGATTATTGTTCGTGCACAGGATGGATATATCGTTATTACAAATGCAGGAAGATTGGTAATTGTATGCGCAGGAACTATAATCGACACTTTAATGAAGACTGTTAAAGTTATGAGAATTGCTGCTAAAAATCTTTATAAAATATTCGAAGATCGTTAATATTAACTAATCACAATTGAAAATCTGCTTCTATTCTGCCAATTTTTGATCTAATATTTATTTGGATATCCAACAATATTCAAATTCAAATGAATAGGTTTTTATGGAAAATAAAATAACTAATTAAAAAACAATAAATAATCTAATTTTTAAAAATGGCAACTGTAAAAGTATTTTCTTGGCAGTGGCCTTGGCGTTGGCAATAGAGCCAACTGCAATGGATTTTAATTAATTTTATTTTTCATCTCAATACTTGCTTTAAAGTATTTAAATCTCTTTCTAAATGCGCATTAATTATATTGAATTCCAATATTTTAATGACACACATCGTAAGATAAGATGTGAAAAAAATATGTGGTAAATAAAATGGTAGATTATTATAATGGAAGAATTTTATTAGAACCAAACGAAATACCAAAAAATTGGGTAAATATTTTACCAAATTTACCCACTCCAATGACGCCTTTAATTAATCCAATGGATGGGAGACCAGCTCCTCCAGAAATGGCATTTGCAATTTTTCCTAAAGAATGTGTAATGCAAGAAGTTTCTCAAGAGCCTATCATCCCCATACCTAAGAAATTAAGGGAAATTTTTGCTAGTACATATAGACCCAGTCCGCTTCATCGTGCTTTGCGGTTAGAAAAAGAATTAGGCATTGATAACAATCAAATTAAAATTTTTTATAAAAATGAATCTTTTTCTCCAACAGGTTCGCACAAGCCTAATACTGCCATTACTCAAGCTTTTTATGCGAAAAAAGAGGGTTTAGAAGAATTAGTTACGGAAACAGGAGCAGGACAATGGGGATCGGCTTTAGCATATGGATGTAATTTATTTAACCTCAAATGCACAGTATTTATGGTAAGAGCCAGTTTTTTCCAAAAACCTGGAAGAAAAATTTTAATGAAGACTTTTAATGCTGAAGTCTATGCAAGTCCCTCGAATTTAACTGAATCTGGAAGAAAATTCCTGGAAAAAGATCCAAATCACCCAGGGAGTTTGGGTATCGCAATATCTGAAGCGTTGGAAAGCAGTATGAAAAGTGATAAGATTAAATATTCTCTTGGAAGTGTAGTTAATTTTGTACTTTTACATCAAACTATAGTAGGACAAGAAACTAAACTCCAGCTCGCAAAAGTGGGTATTGAAAAACCAGATATCTTAATTGGATGTATGGGTGGTGGTTCGAATTTTGCCGGGATGATGATTCCATTTGTGAAAGATAAATTAGATGGAATAAATCCAAATATGGAAATAATTGGTGTAGAACCCCGGGCGTGTCCAAGCGTTTGTAAAGGAGAATACAGATGGGATTTTGGAGATTCTTCAATGAAAGGACCGATTCTAAAGATGCATACCTTAGGACATACTTTCGTACCTAGCCCAATTCATGCAGGTGGTTTAAGATATCATGGAATTGCACCTATTATTTCTATATTGCGTAATAATAATGTAATGGAAACAACAATGCACCATCAGACTGATGTTATTAAAGCTGGTATTCAATTTGCTAAAACGGAAGGTATACTTCCTGCTCCCGAGACAACTCACGCTATAAAAGAAACTATTGACCAAGCATTAAAAGCTAAAGAAAATAATGAAAAAAAGGTTATAGTATTTAATTTTAGCGGCCATGGTTTTTTTGATATACTTGCTTATAAGAAGTACTTGGAGGGAGAATTGATTGAATATGAATTACCTTCTAATGAAATTAAAGAAGCTTTGAATTCAAAAGAAATGCCAGTCATAGATGAATCTCAAATCTAAATTTTAATTTACTTTTTTTTTTATAAAAATTCTTATTTTTCATACTTCAAGAAAATCTTAAAATGAAAGGATCTTTTAAATATTAAAATTTCATGAATTTGATGATTCTTGAGTATTCTTTCAATAATAATTTTGTGCTATTTATACTTTTATGGACTTATCATTTTTTATATTGCCACCTTAGCCAAAAAACAAGGAGAAAAAGGGGCTTTTATTAACAATTTAATCAACGGATTAGT
>JBHLNK010000022.1:0-42816 GCA_048941625.1 Promethearchaeota archaeon
CATCTTTTGCTCACGCTACTATTGCGCTATCGGTCTTGGGACATATTTAGATTTGCCAGCGTGTATCTGGCACATTCGTACGAGAAAACCATCCCGCACTACTCAGGGACTCTCGCAGCAACCTTCTAGGTTATGATTACGCGGCTGTCACGCTCTATGGCTCAACATTCCAGAAGTATTCATCTTCTCTAGAGAGGTCGTACAAGGCCCATACACCACATTTCCACTTGGTTTCCCAAGGGATTCGGTTTGATCTATTCCGCTTTCGCTCGCCGTTACTAACGGAATCACTATTGTTTTCTTTTCCTCCTGGTACTAAAATGTTTTACTTCCCAGGGTTCCCCTTCCCTGCCGGGAATCTTGCGGATTATTGGGCCGCAAGCGGATGTCCTATTCGAGGATCTCGGGGTCAACGTCTTCGTGCGACTAACCCGAGCTTATCGCAGCTAGTCACGCTCTTCATCGGTGCCCAAGCCAAGATATTCACCAAATAGCGGAGGCGTATTGGCGTTTAGTTGAGGAAAGATTCAGATTGCTTGCCTAAGGGTTTGCATATTCGGAGACAATAATCATATTGCATTAATTTAAAGAAAATCTGAATATGATTAATGACGATTTGAGACGAAATTAAGAAGACTTAATTTATAAAGGGAGTATGTTCCTATGAGCATGATTTTCATGCTTGGCGTAGCGTATCGTTTCCTGTATCATCTCATTCCTAGGGTACTTCATGCGCCGTATTGTTGGAAAATCTTACATATGGGTATCTTTGTTTCAAATTCTCGCATGGTTCGCCTTATGAGGTGTACTTCCACGAGGCTTTACCAATTAAAGGTGTATGTCATCCAAAACGGATAAGATATTTTCTCACCAATAATTATCGAAGGTAAAACTACCATCGACGAAATATTAGAATAAACCCTTAATTAAAAATTTTATGGTCTAGTCTGATAAATTTTAGAGGGAAAAGACAGGTTTCTGAGAGGAAATAATTAGGGGGTTAATAAATTGTCGATATAAGGAAAAAGGGGAGTAAATTACGAAGAAAAATTAGAAAATATAGTAAGTTTTAAAGTTTAATTATGAATACCATAAATTAGTAGTTATAGGCAAGTAAGATTTCGAAGGGATTATATTAAAACAGATACGAGAAGAATTGAATAGTGAGTAAGCGAGTATTAATCGGGACTTCTGGCTGGGGTTATGATGAGTGGGTTGGACCATTTTATCCTAAGAGTCTGAGGAAAGAAGATTTTTTATTATATTATTCTGAGATATTTTATACGAATGAGATAAATACAACCTTTTATAATATTCCATCGAGATGGATTGTGGAAAATTGGGTTAATAAAACACCCAATAATTTTGTTTTTTCGGTAAAGCTTCCACAATCTATAACTCACGAGCATAATTTGGATGTAAACTACTGTTTAGATAAATTAGATTATTTTCTGAAAGTCATGGAGCCTTTAATTGATTCTGAAAAGCTCTTAGCATTTTTAATTCAATTACCACCTTATTTTAGGAAAGAAGAACACTTTGGAAATTTAAAAGAATTCATTAATCAATGGCCAGGAGATCGTAAAAGGAAGAATTATGAGTTAGTAGTTGAATTTAGGGATAAATCTTGGATGGAGAAGGAGGTCTTTCAATACTTGAAGAGTGAATCTCTGACTTACTGTGCGGTAGTGGAACCACTATTACCTCCAAGAATGGATGTAACAAATCCTGCTTTAGCATACATTAGATTCCATGGATATGGAAAGAAGATTTGGTTTGATTATTGTTTTAGTGATGAAGAGATAAGATCATGGGTAAAACCTATCCGAGATGTAATTCAAGAATCGGAAAAAGTTGGAATCTATTTTAATAATCATTTTTCGGGGTATGCTGCTAAGAATTCTTTAATGTTAATGAAGGAATTAGATATAAAGCCAAAAAATTCGCCATCAGATATCAGTATTTTAGAATTTAAGAAGAAATCAGGAGAGTATTCAAAGGATCAAAAAGGAATGGATCAATTTTTAAAGTAAGTAATAGAGAATGAAAGGAGAGTTGAGCAAGAAGGATTTAAGGATTGGGTTTATTGGTGCAGGTTCAATAGGAAGTCTATTTGGTGGTTACTTAGCAGATATTAAATCTGATACTTATTCGATGGAAATAATTTTTTTTTGTCCAAAATCCCATGCTGAAGAGATAAATAGACACGGGTTAAAATTATCTGTAGATCAACAAACTAAGGTAATTGAGAACATACAAGCTTATGAAAATGAGAAAATAATCTTAGAAAAAGTAGAAAATAATTCTTCTTTTAGATTTGATTTCATTTTTCTTACGACAAAGGCTTATGATTCTGAATCTGCAATAATTCAATATAAGAAAATAGTTGAAGCAAGTAAATGGTTAGTAATATTACAGAATGGAATTGGTAACGAGGATATTGTTATTCCTTATTGTGAAAAGTCAAAAATTATGAGAATTGTAACCACGGTGGGTGCCTTTTTAAGTAAACCAGGTCATGTAACTCACACTGGTAAAGGAATAACTAATATAGGATTTGCATTTCTTAATAATCTCAGTGCTAATAAGATAATAAAAGAGCAGGCAAAGTTAGATTTAATTATATTAAAGGATCTTTTAATTTTAGCTGGTTTTAATACTGAGGTTGTGGAAGATATAATTGCAAAATCATGGGAGAAGGTCTTAGTTAATATTGGTATAAATGCGTTGGGTGCATTAACTCGTTTACCTAATGGAAAATTATTAGAAAGTAAAGGTCTAAAGAGTATCATGGAAGCGAGTATTAATGAAACTATTACTGTAGCTAAAAGGATGAAAATAGATCTTGCTAAAAGAAATTACTTAGAAGCTACTTATGATGTTGCAAGGAAAACCTCTGAAAATAAAAATTCAATGTTACAAGATATTTTAAATAAAAAGCCAACTGAGATTGAGTTTATAAATGGAAGAATCTTAAAATATGCGGAAAAATTAGGTATATCTGTAACTATAAATGCTTTGTTAACATATCTTATAAGAGCTTTAGAGAAATCAACAATGTAAACCTATTTTACATCTAAGATCATGTAATAAGCGTTTTCGCCGTCCCTATAATAGTTTTTTTTTATGCTTTCAATCTTATATTTGAATTTTTCATATAACCTAATGGCAGTATAGTTTGATACTCTGACTTCAAGGACGTACTGTTTGATTTTATATTTTTTAACAGCTTCCATACTATTTTCTAAGAGATTTTGGCCGATTCCTCTTCTTCTGTAAGCTTCTGTTACAGCAATTGAGACAAGATGTCCTTGATTTATATATTTCAAGCTATTAATAGAAGGTGCTTTCTCAACCCTCCACATAATATAACCTACTATTTTTCCGTTGTTATTTTGAGCAATTAGAAAACATTCAGGAAAATTATCAAGTATACTTTTGTAGAAAAAGTAGGGATAATCTTCTGGTAATTCTCTTTCGTTTACTTCTATCACACTATCTAAATCTTCTAAAGTGCATCGTCTTACATAGATTTTATCCTCAATTTTAGAATTATCAAAGAGATTGGCATCTACTTCTTTATTTGTGGTCATAGTGTTGAAAGCTCAAACATGTTAAAAAAAATTAGCCTTAATGATATATGGGATATAATATTAAAAACTTTTAAGTTTTTATGAAACAAAAGTAAAAATCATGATCATATTTTTACAGTATTAAAGGCTTGTTCTTTCTGTTTTTGAATATACTCAATAATTAAATCTAGACTATTTTGTATATTTATTTTATTGTTAAAGTTGTTTACAATATCTTTTAATTGTTTTCTATCAATTTTTACTAATTCTTGAGCAATTTCTATCATTTTTGGGATAGCTCTTACAATGTTGTCTACAATAGTAATATCTGCCCATAAAGCTGTTCGACTTAGGGGATTTAGATCAACAGCAATGACTTTCTTGTTTAATTTTTTCAAAGCTTCAGTTCTATCACCATCTTCTAAAGGAACCATAACTGTGTCTGCGCTAGCTATCAATTCAACCTTTCTTCTATTACTTTCGAGACCATCAAGTTCTATCATATTTAAGGGGTTGACGCCATACACTGTTTTAGCTCCAGCATTTTCTAAGACATTCTTTATTGCTTGAACTCTTCCTTCTTTTTGATAAAACAAATTTATTTCAAGGGGAGCATTTAGAATTTCTGATAACATTACGAGATCTTTGGGTATTAAGGCAGCAACATTTCCATTAACACTAATAACGGGTTTTTTAGCAATAAATAAAGCAGCGACAGCAGCTTTTAATGCTTTTAAAGCAGGTTGATTAGTTATTTCACCTAAAATATAATCAAAGCATTCACCCCTCCCATGAGCAATTAAACCGGCTTCAGCGACTACAAGATTTTTCATACCATCAATAATTTTATGGCGATATTTTAAACTTTCATGGCGGGGATGAGATTTGGGGACCATACTATCTTGCTTTTCATCCAAATTCATAAAATATCAATTAATTTAATATGTTTCTTTATATAGATTGATATAAAGAAAAACTATTAATCTTTTGTATAATTTATTAATTTTGTAGATGCATATGAGTTCATCAACGAAAAAGAAATCTCACGATTTAGAGGAATATCAAACTAGAAAGTTGATAAAAAAACTTAAAGATAAGAAAGGTTTTCATACAGAATTAATTTCTGTTTACATTCCTCATGATAGAAAAATTTCTGACGTAACAAATCATCTTAAAAATGAAATTAGTGAGAGTCAAAATATCAAGTCTAAATTAACAAGGAAGAATGTCCTTGATAGTATAAATAGTATTTTAGGTCAATTAAAAAATATAAGTGAAGCTCCTGAAAATGGATTAGTTATTTTTTCAGGTGCAATCCCTCAAAGTAATACTCCAGGAACAGAAAGAAATGAGTTGTACATGGTTATACCTCCTGATAGGGTAGTTACATTCAGATATCATTGTGCCAGTGAGTTTTTGTTATGGCCTTTAGAAGAGATGCTAACACCTAAAGATACGTATGGTTTACTGGTAATTGGAAGGAAAGAATCAGCGCTAGGTTATGTAAAAGGAAATATAGTAGAAGTAGTGAGGGAATTTACTTCTGGAATTCATGGAAAATTTAGCGCGGGAGGTCAATCTCAAAGGAGATTTGAGAGATTGATTGAAGAAGGAGAAAGGGATTTTTATCGCAGAATTTCAGAAGTGGCTAACGAAGTTTTTTTACCAATGGAAGATCTGAGGGGGATCTTTGTAGGAGGTCCAGGGCAATCTAAAGATAAATTTGTGAAAGATGATAGATTAGATTACCGGTTAAGAGATAAAATAATGGATGTTGTGGATCTTGGCTATGGTGGAACAGAAGGAATTCGAGCTTTAATAGAAGCTGTAAAAGATCAAATAGAAAATGTGAAATATATTAAAGAAAAGGAAGTGGGCCAACAATTTATGAAAGAATTATCGAGAGAAACAGGTTTAGCTTTATATGGATATGAGGAGATAAAAAGAGCATTAAACTATGGTGCTGTAGAAATATTACTGCTTTCAGAAAAATTAGATCTATACAAAATTAAATTAGAGTGTTCAAATTGTGATTATATCGAATCTAGAATGATAAAAGAAAGGGATCTTGAAATAGTCAATAATGATGTCCAAAATGAATCTTGTCCTGAATGTAGCTCTAATTCTTTTAACATTGTAGAGAATATTTCTATTATTGAAGAATTAGGAGAAATGGCAGAAGCTACTGGAGCAACTGTAATCATTTTATCTACTGAAACTGAAGAAGGGGAAATGTTATATAGTACATTTGGAGGGATAGCGGCGATATTAAGGTACAAAATTGATTATTAATAGAAGGAGAAATTAGATTTTATTATTCTTAAAAAAAGAGAGTGATTTTAAAATGGAATTAAAAGATTTATTGTTAAATTTAAAATTTGTGATGTTTGGTGGAAAAGGAGGGGTTGGAAAAACAAGTTCTGCTGCTAGTTCAGCAATATGGGCTGCTGAACATGGGAGGAACACTTTAATTATAAGTACAGATCCTGCTCATTCTTTAGGTGATAGTTTAGGTGTTGAATTACTTCCTGGAATTCCCACCCCAATTGAAGATATTCCAAATTTAACTGCTTTAGAAATTGATCCCAAAGTAAAAATGGAAGAATTAAGTGGATTAACGGAAATGAATCCATTGGAAGAAATGGGAATGGGAGATATGATGGATGGCATGCCATTATTAGGTGATTTAGAAGATTTAAGCTCAATGAACCCACCTGGAATTGATGAGGCTTTAGCTTTCGCTAAAGTATTGGAATTTGTTGAAACAGAACATGATTATGATTTAGTTATATTTGATACAGCGCCCACTGGGCACACATTAAGATTTTTAGGATTACCTGAAACATTATCTGGATGGATAGGGAAATTAATAAAAATGAGATTAAGAATTAGAAAAATGTTTGGTGCTTTTAAACGATTATTTAGTAGAGAGGAGAAAAAAGAGGATAGTTCTTTAGAAACCTTAGAAAGGTTACATCAATCTATTTTAAATGCCAGAGATGATTTAACTAACCCTGTGAAGAATTCTTTTGTAATTGTGATGATCCCAGAAGAAATGGCTATTTTAGAAACCGGTCGCTTGTTAAATGAATTAATAAAATATGATATACCAAATTCAAATATCATTGTTAATCAATTATATCAAGATCCCACCGAGTTATGTGATTTTTGTAAAGGAAGACGAGATATGCAACAGAAAAATTTAAACAAAATAAGAGAAATTTTTCAAGATAAATTAAATAAGAATTTAATTGAAGTTCCTTTATTCAAGGAAGAAATAAGAGAATATGAAAAGTTAAAAGAAATGGGAGAGTATTTGATTAGCTAATTTTCTTCATTAAATTCCTGTAAGTAAGTACAATAGATACAAATATTCTCACTTCCACAAGGATATCCACATATCTGACATGAATTATAATCTTCCTTTTTTCTATAACTATAAAGCTTTTCTGATAATTCTAAAAAGCCATTAAGCAAGTTAAATTCTATTTCAGGACTGTATTTTTTACATTCTTGAATAAACTCAAGGACCCTTTTTCTAATGATTGGATCTTTTTCACGGTAGGTACAATGAGAAGCGTAATAATCAAAACATTTGATATTGGCGTATAAAAAGATTTCTTCCTCCGGTATTCTCATCAAGGGTGAGATTTTCTTGATATAATACTGATTTACATGTTTATTTTTTTGTTTGAATAAGTATTGATTAGCGATAATATCTAAACGTTTATAGAGAATATTCATTAAATAGGTCTCAGCAATATCAGTAAGATTATGCCCCATTGCCAAAACTGAACCACCTAATTCTTTAGCGCCATCATTTAATAATCTTCTTCTTATTGTGGCACAATAATTGCATGCATATTTATAATTTGGAAGTTCTTTTTTCATAGCAATTATTTCATCTAGACCATATCCAATTTTTTCCTTAAACGATATCGTTTTATATTCAATGTTATATTTCACACAAAATTTAATTGCTTTTTCAATACTGCGTTCTCTGTAATCTTTAATACCTTCATTTATTATTAAAGCGACAACTGGATTTGACTTATATTGCCTATTTTGAATTTTGTTTAGGTTATAAAGAAGAGATATTGAATCTTTACCTCCAGAAAGAGCAACGACGATTTTATCATTTGGCTTTAACATTTGGTATTTAGATATTGTCTTATAGATCATTTTTTCAATATTTTTTGTAAAACAGTCAGGACATAGATTTTCTCCCGAATATTTTCTTTGGATTGTAAGATTTTTATTACAATAGGAACATTTTCCGTTCTTCAAAAAAATTTTATATTTATTCATTAGATTGTTAAAAAAAAGAAATTAATTTTTAAATCCAGAAAAGCAAGCCACCAAATTTCATAAAAGATAATACAAAATTACCTGCTACTATGACCAAAGTGATATACCGGATTATATTTAATAGTGTGTTTTTGATTTTTTGTTTTTCATCGTGCCAATATTCGTATGTGACTTCAAATATTGAATTTTCTTCTAATTGTGTATATTCAGGAAGATTTAAAGATATTGAATCCTTAAAACCATCACCAATTTTATCAATTAGGCTATATTTATCATCATCTAACAGAATTTCGCTCTTTTCTGTCGCTTTCTTTTTATTTCCCATAATAATTTTAACAGATTCTATTTTTTCTACCCGATATTCCGATAAATTGATATCTTTTTCGTCTTTGTTATATGGTACCTTATCAGTTTTCTTTTTAGTTGAAGTGTATTCTTCACCAAAACCCCAATTTAATAATTCCTTTACTATTCTATCACCATCAAAAACAGGTAGAGGTAGCATGTTAAAGAGGGTGATACTAAAAGCTATTATAAAAAGCCATGCGATTTCTCTTAGCCAAAATTCAGGCCAGAAGCTGGTAAAGAATTTCGCAAAATCATTTTTATGCATAAAATAGGTATTAGAATATATCCCAATTTGAACTCCAGTTACATTGACGTCTAATACAAAGGTTTTTGATACTGAACTTAGATTAATAGTAGTAAGGGTTAATGACGTAAGCGCTTTTCCTAGCGTATCACCATTCGTTCTGTTAATAGGAACTCCATCTACTTTGGTTATCACTAATCCAGCAGTTAAGTTTTTATTATAGTTATTCCCTCCTTCGCTTTCAGAATAAATTCGAGTTATTTCTAGTGCTGTATTATTAATATATTCGTATAATATACCAAGATAATAACGAGGGCCAAGAGTAACATTTTTTACAGCAAAACTATCTATAGAAGGCATATAAATATAAAATGATAAATTATCACCTATAGCGCTTTTTAAGCTAGTTCCATTGTTTAATATATTTGAAAGAGATCTTCCTGCATAATTGTCTAAATATACATAATCTTCATCAGGAGCGCCTTCTTTTTTGATTGCTACTATAACATCAGCATTATTAAGTTTTCCTTCATTAATTCCTCCATCAACTTCAGGTACCACGCTATAAACCTGACTTACTTGAGAATAAAAAGGTGATATCATTAAAGGAAAGCACAGTATCAAAATAAAAGCAATCCCTGCTGTCATACCATTTACATAGGTCCCCGCAGCAGCTATTCTTAATCGGGTGTTTCTATGGAATCTAGTAGAACCTACTTCTCTCTCATCAACTTCAACAAACGCACCAAAACCTATAACAAAAAAGAGACCTGCTCCTAGAACGCCCGTGGATTTAATATCTACTCCCTCAGCACTAGCTGAAATTCCATGTGCTAATTCATGAGTAGTTATGATAAATAGTAAAGGGAGAATTAGATAAAAAAGAAGAGGTAATTCAACGGTAACACCGGGAATTAGAGGCACAATGGCTTGTTCAGGGCGAGGATTAAAAATTAAATTAATAAGGTTTGTAAAAAAGAAATAGAGAGCGTAAATTGTAAAACTAAATGATATGAATATGCCTATAGTCCAAAAAGTTTTCCAAAACTTTGGAGCTTTTTTACCAACTCTGTTTATAAAATTATTTAGTTTTTTAGTCCGAAACATAGCCAGAAATGGAAACCAGAGGTAATATGATTCTTTTCTATTTCTTAACAAGCGAACTAGTAGTAATACAAAGATCCAAAAGATCAAAGATATTATAAACCAAGGATTAAGAATAACGCCTAAAATTATATCCAAAACAGACATAAGTCTCATTAAAATTATATTATTTTTAATATCTAATTTATTTAAAAAGTTAAAGTTATTGATTATAAAGTTAATTTTTTAACATTAGAGAATAAATAGTCCTTATAAAATACAAAAAGATTAAATTATTAGTTTATAATCTAATATATATAATTAGTTTATATCGCATTGGATTCAAACTGATAGATACTCTCTTAGCGGGGTGGGCTAGCCTGGTTTATGCCGCAGGGCTCATAAAGTAAAAATAAGCTCTAGAGATACCCTGAGATCGTTCGTTCAAATCGAACCCCCGCTACTATTTTCTTTATTTTAAATTTTTAGGCAAGATTTAATATATTAAGAATGGTTTGCACCAAATATTCTTAGCTTAATAAATAGCTCTTTATTGAAAAATTATTTAATTTTAAAATATTAAGTTTAGATAAATGTGTGAGATGAATAACGTAATGAGTTTTAAGAGAAACCCAACGATACAATGCTGGATTAAACATATTATTGAAGGCCAATATGATGAAAGTGAGAAATTTTTTCATACTATTTTTGGGCAGGTCAAGCGAATTCGAATAATTGGAACTATTGTAAATAAAAGTGAAAAACTTATAGAATTAAGCGAAACAGATATGGAAATAGAAGAAGATGTTAATGCAAATATAAGGATTGATTTTGATTTAGATGATAGTACTGGAATGATTAGGGCAACAATAAGGAATGTTGATCCAGAAAATTTCCTAAAATACAAAAAAGGAGATATTGTAGAAGTCACTGGTCGCGTAAGCAAATATGGTGAATATATCTCACTGTGGATTGAAATAATACAAAAAGTCCAAGAGCCTAACCTTATTTTATTAAGGAATGCTGAAATAATAGACACAATTAAACATGGAAAACTTCACGAGATTCCGGATATTGGAGATTTTAGTGATACTTTTGAAGATTTTTCAGATGAGATTGATGTAAGAGCTCTTTTTGAAAGCGATAATGATTCTGATGAACACTCTGAGTTAAAAAAAAAGGTATATGGAATAATTGAGGAGAATTCTTCAAAAGGGAAAAGTATCAATTTTAAAAATTTAAAGGAAAAAATTAAGATCTCAGATAATGAACTAAGGTCCATTCTTAATGATTTGATCTTAGAGTCTCGTATTTATGAATCTGATAATGATAATTACGAAGCATTTTAGTAATAAAATATATTTTAAATTCTTTAGACTATAAAGGAAAACTATTTTTCTTATGGTTGATTTACTTTTTATATATTAATTTAATAGGGAATTTAATTATGGATTTGAATAATTACGAAGAATTATTAGATAAAACTTATGAAAAGATTCCTGACAATGCGAAAAAATCATCAAGATTTGAAATACCAACCGTAGAATTACGAATTGAAAGTAGAAATACATTCATTACAAATTTTAACAAAATAATAAGTACACTTAACAGAGATAAAAAGCATTTTCTAGGAATTTTCCTAAAAAAAGCGGGGACAATGGGGGAGATTAGAGGACAAAATTTATTTTTAAAAGGTCAATATAAAGAACAGGTATTAAATCGTTTGATCGAAAATTACACTAAAACTTATGTTCTATGTAGTATCTGTAAAAAGCCAGATACCCAAATTCAAAGAGAAGGGAAGAAATATTTTTTGAAATGTACGGCTTGTGGAGCCAGAATCGAAATTAAAGAAAAATAAAGAAATCAGTAACAAATAACATCAATGAAGGTATATTTAAAGATTCATATCAAGGATGATATCGAAACGATAGCATGTTGTGACGAAGATTTATTAAATCAGGTATATAAAGAGGGTAACTTAAGGATTGAAATTTCAAATCGTTTTTTTGGAGGGAATTTAATTGATATTGAAGAGGCTATTTCCATTTTAAAACATGCATCATTTTTTAACATTGTAGGAGAAAAAATAATTAATGAATGTGTGGCTTGCCGTTTATTGCCAAAAGAGGGGGTTAGATCTATAAATGGAGTTCCCATGGCCTTAAAGATGATGTTCTAATGCCTAACCGATTTTGTGCTATATGTGGAAAAGATTTAAATGAAAAAGATCCGCATTATGGAATGTGTCTCAAATGTTTTTTAAAGGAAAACCCTTTATTTGATGTATCTAATAACTTATCTTTTAATATTTGTCTTGATTGTGGGAGTTTCTCAAAGAAAGATATGTGGTTTAAATCAGAAGAAAAGGATCTAAACTCCATCATCAAGGAAGCTATTCAAAAATTTGTATTAAAAAAGTACTTAAAAAGTGACAATATTCAATTTCAAATTTTTCTTTTGGAAGAAAGTTTCACTTTTTCTGCAAAAGATTTGCTAACCTCATTGGAAGTTGAAATTCAAGGAAAATTAAAAGAGAATTTAAACATGGAATATAAAAAAGCAATCAAGATAAACTTGAATTATTTATTATGCAATAATTGCTCCAATTTAAGAGGAGGAACATTTTATCTTTCAATTATTCAATTACGAGTTAAGGAACAGGATCAATTTGATTTAATTGAAAAAGTTATAAATGGTGTATATAAATTTGTTGAAGATCTGTTCGAAAAAAACCAAAGATTCTACATTTCAAAAATGGAAGACCAAAAATATGGAGTAGATCTTTATCTTAGCACAACTGAGTTAATGAATTATATTGTGAAGTTTTTAAAGTCAAAGTATAATTTTATATTGAAAAGAACAAAAAAATTGGTAGGTAGGGATAATCAAAGGGGTAAAAATCTTTATCGCTTCAAGACTCTTGTAAAATTTTTACCAGTAAGTGTGGATGATGTAATTCTTATTAACAATCTCAATTATTTTGTTGAAAAAATTACAAATAAAAAAGTTTTTCTTCGAGCAGAAGATAATTCGACATTAATGAAGGATTACTCCTATTTCTTTAATGAAAAATTAATTAAAAATTATCAACAGGGGAAGATTTAGTGGAAGAAGACGACAAAATTTTTGATCAAGATGTTGATCAAGAATTAGATGAAGAATCAGATGATGAGTTTGATAATAGCATTGATGAGCTTGAAAAAGTAAGTATTGATGAAAAAAGAATCAAGAAGGTTGATCAATCGAAGAAAAGAGCAGTAATTGAATCTGTTTTTGATGAAAGAACTATTTTTAACTTAAATAAATTATTGGTTAATGGGTCTTTAAAACAAATAGAAGGTGTAATTTCAGCTGGAAAAGAAGCAAATGTTTATTTAGGTTATGATTTGAATGGAAAAGAAGTAGCGATAAAAATATATAAGATTGATAGTAATACCTCCAGATGGATGAAAAATTATATACTTGGAGATCCAAGATTTAAAAAGATTCCTCGTAATGTTTCTAAAATAATTTTTTTATGGGCTAGTAAAGAGTTTAAAAACCTTAAACGTGCAAATAAAGCGGGTTTAAGTGTTCCAGAACCAATATTTATTAAAAATAATATATTAATTATGGAATACATAGGTTTTGGATCAATTCCTGCACCATTGTTAAAGGATATTAATGATCCTAAAAATAAAGTTAATCTTTTTAATGACATTTTATTCTTTATAAAAAATCTCTATCAAAAGGCTAATTTAGTTCATGGAGATCTTAGTGAATTCAATATATTGTATCATAATCAAAAACCTGTTGTTATTGATATTTCTCAAGCAGTATCAATTCAACATCCAAAAGCAGAAATATTTTTAGTTAGAGATATAAAAAATATTTTTAAATATTTTGAAAAATTAGGGATAGATACACCAGATCCTAAAGAATTTTATTATGAAGTATTGAATGTAGATATTTAAAGATTAAAAATTTCAAAAACTTTTTGAAAACCAACAATAAAAATGAAGATTGGAAAAAGTCGGATAGCGGTTGTTATTGGAAAGGATGGTAAAATTAAACAAGAGATAGAACACAATCTTGGCGTGAAAATTAATTTAGATAGCAAATCTGGGCATTGTGAGATAACACCAAATTTAGAGAGTTCAAAATATATACCATTAAATGTTTTCACAGCAGAAAAAATTGTAAATGCGATAAATAGAGGTTTTAATCCCATAAAAGCAATGAAATTACTTGATGATAATTATGACTTAGAGATTTTTAATCTAATAAGAATTATTGGAAAATCCGAAAAGAAAATAAAACGCATCAAAGGACGAGTAATAGGCAGGAATGGAGAGATGCGAAAAGCGATTGAAAAATACGCTGAAAGTTATCTTTCAGTTTATGGTAAAACGGTTTCCATTATAGCAGATTACGATAATTTACAAATTGCTAGGAAAGCAGTAAGTATGCTAATTAATGGGATGCCTCATCATTCAGTCCTGAAATATTTAGAAGATAGATACAGTGAAAAAAAGAAGGAACACTTTAAACAAATGTATAAGCCAGAATTTTGAATTTTAATTTGTAAAAGTATCACTAAAAATCTTGGAAGCGTCTTGAATCAGATCTTTTCCATATATAACATCTTTTAACTCTTTTAATAGATCATTTAAATTGTTTATATTTTGTTTTGTGTATAATTCTTTAAATTCTTCTTTTTGATAATTTTTTAGATGGACTTCGAAACTTTTTATAGAGTAGTTATTATTATCATAAGATTTAAAGAGAATTATAATTCTTGGATATGCGTTTTTTTCTCTTAAGAAAATTGCCCAACCATCATAATATAATTCAGTTTTTATGTTAAAGAAATTCTCCCATTTGAGGATTTTATTTAGAACATCATCAATTTCTTCATTAATTTTCTGAGATAATTTTTTTTCCATATGAAATTTTTTTTAAATAATTATAAAAAGGAGTAAGAAATATTCTTTTAATCAAAAGCTATTTCTCCAATGTTAAAAATATCATCAGATAAACCTAATTTAGAGGTTTTTTTATTATTACTGTTATAAAGAGATGGGTTGAAGGTATAACCACTTCCAAATATCTGAGGTGATTTGATACCAGTTATTAAAAGCATGACTCTTAAAAGCCCATCATATTCATCGGAGACTCTTGCACCCCATATTACCATTGAATCATTTACATCCATTTTTTCTGAAATTTTCTTAGCAACGGAATTTGCCTCTGCTAGGGTCATATCATTTCCCCCACAGATATGAATTAGAGCTCCTTTTGCCCCATTAATGCTTACATCTAGTAAAGGAGTATTCAGAGCATCATTAATAGCATCTTCCACTCTATTTTGAGCTCCACTGGATTCACCAACGCCAACTATAGCAACTCCGCCGGTACTTAGAATAGTTCTTACATCAGCAAAGTCTAAATTTATTAAGGAAGGTAAAGAAATTGTTTCTGTTATACCTTTCACCATTGTCGCTAAAACTTCATCAGCTACACTGAAAGCTTCAATGATAGGTAAATTGGGAGCAATCTCCAATAATCTATTGTTATCTATTACCACTAAAGTATCTACATAACGTTTTAATTGACTTAATCCCATTTTAGCTTTATCAATTCGGCCAATTTCTGTATCAAAAGGTAAAGTAACTACTCCAACGACAATCGCGCCTTCCAGTTTCGCAATTTCGGCTATTATTGGAGCGCTTCCCGTTCCTGTTCCTCCACCTTCTCCACAAGTAATAAATACTAAATTTGATTCTCTTAAAATTTTTGTTAAATCTTCACGAGATTCTTCTGCAGCAGCCCTACCAATTTCTGGATTTCCTCCTGCTCCAAGACCCTTAGTTAAATTCTTCCCAATTAATATTTTTATGTGTGATTCAACACTGTCAAGATGTTGGCAGTCGGTATTCACTGCGACGCATTTAGCGCCTCTAATTCCTATCTTCATCAATCGATTTATTGTATTGTTACCTGCACCACCGCAACCAACTATTTTAATATTTGCATAACCAAAACTCTCAACTGGAGATCGAATTATTTCTCTTTTACGTGCATTTTTTATAAATGATTCCATATTTAATCAGATAATATAATTTGTACAAAGAATTATAATAAAAAGATTAGAATTAATGTAATATCTCAATATTACATTTTTAAAATGCTTAAAATAGCATAAAAATTCAATTTATTGAAAAATCTTTATCTTGTTCGGGATCAAAAATTATTTTTATATTATCAACGTTAATGAGAAGGATTTTTGGTAAAATATATGGAAATCTATTAGAAAAAGTTAGACAATATGCTCCAGTATTGGTAACAATAACAAGATCTCCTTCTGTCACCGTTTCATTGAAAAAATAATCTTTAGCTAACACATCAAGATCAGTGGGAATTATCCCTGCGATTGAGGTTTTGAATTTATGAGGTTCGCTAACTTTTGAAGCATTATAAAATCTTAAGGAACAACGCGCAAATTTTGGACATATATGGTTTCCAATATCTAAAAATACCCATCTATTTTCACTGACTCTAACAACTTTTGCAATAAATAGACCTGCATCTCCAACAAAGTATCTTCCAGGTTCAAAATAAATGGTTTCATAAATAATTCCATATTTTTCTAATACTTTTTTAATCTCTTTAGCAATGTTTATTAATTGATTCTGGTGCATTACAGTCGCTTCTGGAAAGCCTCCTCCAAAATTTATATTATCAATTTTAATACCATGTTCTCTTAAATTTTTCAAATTGGATGCAATGACGTTAGCATTTTCTCTATATTGCTTGATATCATTCATTTGTGTACTATAATGAGAGAGTATTGATTTTATTTTAATATATTTATAATCAAGTATTGCTTTTTTAAGCGCTATTATGTTTTTATTATCAAATATAACTCCTAATTTGCTTGCAAATTTCTGAGAATTAACTCTAATACAAATATCTTGAATATGGTTAAATCTTTTGGCAATGTCATTAACTTTTTTTAAATCATTTATATCATATATTATAATTTCTTTTACTTGATATTTTATGCTTAATTCTATAAGTTTTTCTGTTAAATAGGGTCCCCCAATCATGATTTTTTCTGGAGGAAAACCTATTTTTAGTGCTAATTTTAACTCAGGTAATCCCACTATTTCTGCTCCGATTCTTTCTGAATGGATAATTTGACAGATTTCTGGAAGGAAATTAGCCTTAAAAGAATAAAAACACTCAAAATTTTCAAACTCAGAATTAAAAACTACATTAAAAATTCGAATATTTTCTCTAATTCGATTCTCTAAGAAAATCATTATGGGTGTTTTATATTGTTGAGTAATTTCGCTCAAATCTACCGAATCAATAGAGACTTTACCAGTTTCTTTTTTCAAGAAGGGGTTTCCAGATATTTTTTTCATAATTTTCATCATTTGAAATTGTTTAATAAATTTTCATATGCATCATAAGTTTCTTTTGTAATTTGATCCCATGTATAATTCTCTCTTACTCTTTTTTCCCCCGTCAATCCATATTTTTTTCTTAATTTTTTATTTTTAAGTAAAAAAATAACCTTTTCAGCAATATCTTTAGGATCATCAAATTCAACCAATAATCCATCTATATTTTCACGTATTACTTCTGGAGTCGCTCCAATTCTAGCACCTATAACAGGTTTTCCAGCAGCCCATGCTTCAAGATATGAAATCCCAAATGCATCACTTCGACTAGGCATTAGATAGATATCCGCTTCTTTGAATGCGGCTATTTTTTTTTTATCAAAATACCCAGTTAAATTATCTGGTGTGAAATTAATTATTCTCACATTTTCAAGTTTCAAAATATTGGATAACTCTCGGTTAAAAGCTATAGTTGGTGGACCGATAAATACAAAATACACTTTTTTAACTTTATTTAAAATGATTGGTATTGATTTTAATATTGAAATTGCTCCTTTTTCATAATTCTTATAGCCAGAAAACAAAATTAGTTTATACTTTTTCTCATTTCTCCTAAAAAATTTCTGTTTAAAATAGGAATTATGAGGTTTTAGCTTTGGAAAATTTCTAAATTTATCATAATCAACCCCCATTGGAATTACAGTGATATTCTCTGTAGGAATATCACATTCTTGAACTAAGAATTCCTTTTCGAGATTTGTACAAGCTATAATTAGATCAAATTTTTTTAAGATATCGATAAGATCATGGTCTGAGTATCGAGGATTTGAAAAATGAAAGAATGGAGTACATATAACAGGTCTTTTAATTAATTTTCCAATTATCAAACTTATTACACAATTAAAGTAAGGAAAAAAAGTTGTATGAATTAAGTCATAATTTAAATCTGGTTTAGTAAGCAATTCATTTAATAAATTTTCAAGATATGGACCATTCTTTATAAATTTACTTAATTGGGCTTCAGACAGATTTAATTTTATAAGTGAAGGAATGCTTCTTAGGTTTTTCAGGATCTCCTCAACAGGGAAGTCATAAGTTGTGATATATCTATTTACAATTAGATTATTTACCTGATTATAATATTTATCGCTTGAAGTAATTTTTTTTCCATCAGGATCTCTTAATGCTTTAAAATCTATAGCATTTGATGTAATTATATCTATATTACAATTATATTTTGATTTTAAATTCTCGGCTATCCGTTGGAAATAAAATTCAGCCCCAGATATTGCAGGAAAAAATCTGGTTGGAATTAATAAAATATTATTCAATGAATTGACTAAATTTTTTTTAATTATTATAGTATTTTATGGATAAGTAAAGTTGCTACAAAATATTCTTTATGCATAAGTAAAATTATTTTGTATAAAATTAGTTGTTTAAAAAGCTTATTTTAGAATTTTTATTATGCGATTTATAGCTTATAATCGTGAATTTGCCAGAGTGTATGATTGTAGAAGTAAATTACCAGAAAATGCAGGAAAATATAATTGGATATGTCCTAATTGTATTGAATCTCTATATCTTCTTAAATATAAAATGAATTCTCAAGTGAAATATTGTTTCTTACATGAAAAGGATCTGAATGCATTTATTGATAGAGTTAGAAATTATTCATATAGTATGTGGACATCTGGTACGCGAGTTATCACAAATAATTTTATTGAATCCTCTCCTGTTTAACGCATTTATTTTTCTTAATTCCATTATAAGCTTATGATTTAGAATTTAATTATTTTAGTAATTTTTAATTTCAAACATATATAAAATTTATATAAGAAGGAAAAATAGAAATTTTAGGCGAAAAGTCGTATAAAAAAACAGCGATATTTGTACTCAAGGATATTCCATGCTAAAAACTGATTTAAATGATTTTGCTGTTGGATATTTCACGTTAGGTCTAAGAATTAATAAACATATAAATGGTTATGTTGAACATTATTATGGTCCTCCTGAAATTAAAAGAAAAATCGATTTAGAAGAAAAGTTATCCCCTAAAGTTCTTTTAGATAATTTCAATAATTTAAAAAGAAAACTGGATAAGCAAAATTTTGAATCTAATCGTTTAAACTTCTTTAATAAAACATTCACTGCTATTGAGACTATTTTAAAAAAACTAAGTGGTGAAAAGATTCCTTATTTAGAACAAGTTGAAAAATTATTTGATTTTACACCCAAACTCTATGATGAAGATGTTTTCCATTATCTATCCTCTAAAGCAGAGAAAGCTTATAAAGGGGAAGGAAGTCTTCCTCAACGTATGAAGAATTATATCAAAAAAAGAAAAATCCCAGTAGAACTATTAAAGACATTGTATATTAAGTCCCTTAACATCGCTCGAGAAAAGACTAAAGTAAAATTTCCAAATCTTTTACCAAAAGAAGAATTTGTTGACGTTAAATTAGTAAAAGATGTACATTGGAGTATGTACAATTGGTATCTAGGGGAATTTAAATCAAGGATTGATATTAATATTGATATTAACCAATATTGGACTAACCTATTATTTTTTGCATGTCACGAAGGATATCCAGGACATCATACGGATCGCTGTGCTAAAAATGTTTTGTTATATCATAATAAAGGTTATTTTGAAAATTGTATTTCTCTAATTTACACTCCTGAATTTGTTATTTACGAGGGAATGGGAGAACTTGCACAAGATGTTATTTTTAATATAGAAGAAATAGCGGAGATCTCACTAAGAAATTTATCCTTTCAAACATATGAATATGATACTTTAGACAGTTTAATTCAACAATATGAAATAAAAAAAGGTTTTAGGGGTTTTAATCAAAACTTAGCATATTTCAAACATATTAAGGGGTGGAAAGATGAAAAATTAATTAAATATTCTGAACAATTCAAATATCTTTCTAAACAAAATATCATAGTAACGCTAAATTTCATATCTGATGATGTTTGGGCACCATATGTTTTAGCTTACCAAGGCGAACGGATTATTAGAGAAAAATTTGGGGATCCTCCTAATCTAAAATTTTTTCGAAAATTAATTTCTGAAAAAGTTTTACCATCAGATTTAGTATAAGAATATCTTGACAAGATTTCTAATTAGTTGATTTTTAGAAACTTAAAAAGAAAAGATATAAAATAAATATTATATAATTTTAAGGGAGTATTGGTCCCAAATCTCCTGGCATTATAATAACACCTGATTAATTTTTTTGATTGTTTTAATAAACTTGATTGCATTATATTTTTTCAAAGTTTGAATTTAAACCTCGATATTTTAGATATAAATTAGAACAAATTGAAAAAAATGTCAAAGGATTTATTAATTCAAGTCTACAAATTAGCCAAGATTAAGCAGTTAATTGATAATGATCTAATATCATTCCTAGAAAAAATCTTTCCTGATAAATCTATTGACGTTATTGAATCAATAAAAAGTGGAATTATAAAATATATATATCACCCATCAAATAGAGTTGTTTGGGCGGCAAAAGGAGAAAATCAAGAGCATTTAATTTACCCAAAATTATATTGTTCATGCCAAGATTTCTATAAAAACGTTGTGATAAAGAAGAAGCGAAAATTCTGCAAACATATATTAGCTCAAGTGATAAGCGAAGCCTTAGGAAAATTCAAAACTATTATATTGGAAGATGAGAAATTTAAAGAGTTTGTAAAAGAATTAAAATTGAACATTTGATCCTTTAAGTCATTTTTATTTAACAGAAATGTGTTTCCGTTCCCAATTTTGTAAATACTTATTAAAATCATCTAAAGTAATTTTTTGAGGTATTTCAATTTTTCCAGTAGTTTCTAACTTTCTTATTTTCAATATTAGTTTTTTGTTTTTCCGATAAAACCGTTCAGCTTTAGGATATTCTTCTTTAAAAACTTCTTTTAATTGAATTAGATCTAATTTTTCTAACTCATTATAATTATCAATGACAAAATTACAGAGAGGATCAATTGAGATCTTAAAATTAAACGCATCTTCACGTTTTAATGCTAATGGGTAGGCTTGACAAGCCAATGGTTTATTCTCATGGACTGTACATCCCTCAGCATCATTATAGAATGGGCAACCTTGTTTTTCATTATCTAACCTTATTCTATATGTTAGAATCAATATTTTCTCATTTTTTATATCTGGGAAGACCAAGTCTTCGATAACTTTGAATGCCACATTCCGTTCCTTTGCAATTTCAACTAGTTTGTCTACTTCATTGGGATATAGTGGAATTCTTTTTACAAACTCCCCTGGAACTTCATGACAGCAAGTACCACACTTTCTGCAGTTATATCTTAAAGACATATCAAGAAATAATTTTTTACTATAGGAGATTAAGAGTTTGTCTTAAATTTAATTTTACGATAATATGATTATATTAGTTTTACAATAAATCTTGTGTCTACTAGGATAATACATCGTTTTTAAATTGATAAAATTACGATATTATTAAGACAAGTTTTAATTCTCTTAGGTTTATGTCATGCAAGGAATAAGAATTATAAAACATATTAATTTTGATGTAAAAGACTTTATAAGACCCATTTGTATTTTAGGAATGCCTGGAATTGCGGATGTTGGTAAATTTGCTTTAGATTCTTTAATCGGTCAACTTGATGCGCAGAATTTGATTGACATTATATTTGATGATTATCCCGCAGGGGCTATTGTGGATGATAGTATACTTTCTGCTCCTAAAGCAGAAATATTATATTGGAAAGACCCAAATGAGTTAAGAGATATTGTACTAATTACTGCTGATGCTCAAAGTCTCACTCCAAAAGGGATATATAAAATATCTAATTTTCTTACTGATATCATACATAAATATGGAATTAGGTTAATAATTGCCTTAGGAGCATATCCTGTAAATAGTCGAAAACTCACCTCGAAGATCCCTAAAATATTTATCAGCGCAACGAATAAGGAGTTATTAGCACATTATTTGCTAGAAAATAATTGTGAAAAAATCCAAAAGGGTGTAATAATTGGTGCTAATGGTTTGATACCAACATTGGCAAAAGCAAGATATAACATTGATGGATTAGTTTTTTTAGCTGAAACGGATAATATGGCAATGATTAATGAAGATATTACCGATCTAAAAGCATCAATTACTCTATTGGAAATGCTTAAAAAATCCTTTACATTACCAATTAAGAAAAAATATAGCTTAGAAAATATTGAAGATATCACAAAAAATCTACAGATCAAAAGAGATCAACTGGAAAAAGATCTTGATTCTATGCAACTTGTCGATACAGAAGATAAACGAAAATCGCTATATATCTAAAAAAAGAATAGATAAACTCTGGATTTCTACACTTAACATCTTTTTATATTAAGAATATTAGCAAAAAATATTTTAATTATGGTTAATTTAGATTATACATGAGATATGTATGTGCTAGGAAGAGTTGTGGAAAAGAAGTCAGTAAAAAAGAATTAAGTGCTCTTCCAGGTATAAAATGTTCTCATTGTGGTTTTCGAATCTTATACAAAAAAAGACCAGACGTTATTAAAAGAATAAAAGTCCGTTAGATTCTTACCTTTAAATAAATATCTCTAGTTCTTATAAATCTGAAAATGATAAAAGAAGAGAGTTTCACTATATATTTATATCGAATTTTAAGTGATTGACTAATTCTTTATATCTATTTCTAATAGTCGCTTCAGTTACACCTGCTGCTATTGAGATTTCTTTTTGAGTACGTCTCTCTCCTTCTTGAATTGCAGCAACATATAAAGCAGCTCCAGCAAGTCCAGTTGGAGCTTTTCCGGCTGTAATCCTATACTTTTTTGCTAATTTCAAAATCGAAGCGGCTCGATTTTGCGTCTTCCCAGAAAGTTTTAATTCAGCGCAAAATCGGGGTATAAAATTAATCGGAGAAGAAACTTGTATGTTAAGGTTAAGTTCGTTTAATATTAATCTATAGCATCGAGCGACTTTTTTTTTATCAACAGAAGCAAATTCTATAAAATCATCCAATGTTTTTGGTATACTATTCAATCTACAAGATAAATAGATTGAAGCAATTAACATTGCTTCAATGGATCTCCCTCTTATTAAATTCTTATTGGCCATCTTTCGATAAATATGTGCAGAAGATTCTTTCAAATCCTTGGAGAGATTTAATTGAGAAGAAAATCTATCCAATTCATTCATTGCATACGCTAAATTTCTATCAATAGATTTATTAGTGCGGGTTCTAACATGCCATTTCCTTAATCGATAAACCTCTGCTTTCATTTTAGGACTAATTGTTTTTCCGAAAGCGTCTTTATTTTTCCAGCCAATCATCGTACTTAAGCCCTTATCATGAAGTGTAAGAGTTGTAGGAGCTCCAACCCTAACTTTTTTATTAGCTTCTTCAGATGTAAAAGCACGCCATTCTGGACCATTATCAATAATTCTTTGGCTTAATACTAAACCACAAACATTACAGACAATTTCACCTCTAGAATCATCCGAGATTACATCTTCATTACCACATTCTGGACATAAAGTAAAATTTTTTTGAGGGAATGAAAGATCCAATAGTATTAACCCTTTATAATTTCTCTTCTTTAACTTTCATAATTAATCTTGCACATTTAAATGTTTGCGTTTTGAGGATTTGTCCATTAATAATATTCTTGGATCTAAGATTTAGATTTTCATCTTAAGTCGTAACAAATTAATAAGTTCTTGCTTTTTCTTAATATATTGCGACATTATTCAACCTTTACCGATACGTCATGTTATCTTCACTCTTTTTAATTAAAATATCTAATAGGTAATTAAAATTGTGTTAAATTAAGATTGTCCCTACTAGATTTTATCTTTTTTTTTAATATCTTCATATAAAAAAGTCAATTAAGGCTTTTTGTCGGTAACGTTAGATTTAATTCCCAAAAAGAATCATAAATCTAATTATAATGAAAAAGCTGAGAAGTTATATGGAATTTTTACTTTTGTTTATAGTTGAAAAATTGTAAAAAATCAATTATTTTACAGAATAAATTTGAAGAAGTGGAATAAAAATGATTAAAATTATGTTATCGATAAATTTTTAATAAATTAGTATATAATTATTTTATAATAAAATTGAATGAGTTTTAAGATTAAAATAATTAAAAATTACCTAAAGAAAGAGAAAAAAAATGCCTGTAGATCCAGCAACTGCTGTTTATAATTTAATGCAGTCAGATCCTAATATTATTGCTGCCGCAGTGATTAAAGGGAAAGAAGTGATTTACACAACAGATAATTGGGATATTAGTGGAGATGTTGATCGAGTAGTATCAAGTTGGGTTGGTCAGAATGCCCAATTTATAATGGTTTCTGGAGTAAAATATTCAATATTGCAGATGGAGACTGAGCGTTTAGTTGCAATTTCATTGAAAGGTGAGGGAAGTATTTGTGCAGCAAAAGATGAAGAACATAAACTCATTTGTTATCTTCAACCAGATGGAGATGCTAGAGGAGCTATAATGGATGTTCAGCGAACAGTAGGATCTATGAGCACAAAAGGCCATTATATGGATTCAAGTACTCAAATGGGTACAAATGCATCTACAGGGTATTCAGCTACTACAACAGCTACTCCAAGTGTGGATCCTCAATTAAAAGGAGAAATTCAGTCTTTTTTGGAATGGATTAAAGATAGTGAAGGTTTAGCAGGTTATATTAACTATTATCTTCAGCAAAATAATACACATATAATTTCTGAGCTATCCAAGATATATAATGAATTACGCCAAATTTTTGGTGTTTAGTTTGGAAGTTATTTTCCAACCATAGTTTAAAAACTTCTATTTGCTTTATATAATTTTCTTATATAATTGGCTTTATTGATTTCAATCAATAAATAAATAAATTTTTATAATCTCAGTTAAATATAAAATTAAGAATATTCAGCTTAACAAAAAGAGTGAGATTTTTGGCTAAAAAAGTTAAGGATGAGCATACAAAAATTACTCATTCCAAACATTCTAAAAGCAAGATTAAGAAAAAGCTTATCGAGGAAAAAAAATCAAAACCTGATCTATTAAATAAAGAGAAGGAGAAGAATAAGGAGTATTTATCAAATGAAGATCTAGATTTAGATATTCCTGTTGTTCCTGAAGCTCCCAAGAAAAACAATAAATTAACCTTAGATACCTCAAAATTGTCAGTGGATGTATTGGAAAGAATGAAGAAATATGAATCTCCTGATATTAAAGTTGTATTAGTTAATTGCGAGCGATGTAAAGCAGTTATTCCTGTTCCAGTCCCTAAAAAAGCGGTTTTAAACTCTGAATTGCCGGTAGTTCCTATCAGTTATGTGCATAAAAATCTTCATAAAAAAGATCAACATTGCCTAACTATCCATTTAGATCACGATTTTGACATTCGAAGACAGAGATTATCAGATGTAGTGATATCTTCTGATTGAAAGCATTGAATTAAAATCTCATGTGAGTAATATAAATAATTTATTTGTAATTTTAGTTAACTTATATCCAAGTTTTTTCAAAAATGAACATAATAATTGAAGATAAAATCTTAATTAAAGATACAACATTCTATTTGAATCTGTTTAGAATGTTTAAGAGCTTTCTATTATTAATTTCTGATCAGAAAGATATGGGGATTGGAAATGTAACTCTCGGAAGCCCACCTTTGATTCAAGGTATAAAAGCACCAACAGCTTCTTATAATCTTTTTGGTGTTGAGACTAAATTATTAAGTACTATCATAGCTGAAAGAGCAGCAAATATTTTAAAAGCTCCAGTACTTCTACTTCTATTTATTAAAGAAAAATTCATTGTGGATGAAATAATTAAATCGCTAATTAAATTTCTAAATAAAATTTTAGAAGAAGCCTTGGACAAAATAGAATAATGCAGGGAGTGGGATTCGAACCCACGAAGAGCTATCTCACCGGATATCTCATTTCATATTATGCCAATCAACGTATTTAATAATATTTGGATCTTGAGTCCGGTTCTTTTGAAATTCTTTCAAAAAAGTCCGGCACCGTTGACCAACTTGGTTATCCCTGCTTGTAAAAAAGATGGATTATTTATATATCTATTAAATTATTATTTTTATTTTTTTAAAAATTTTTTAATAATATCATCAAATATTAATGTATTACAATTTTTATTTCAATATTTAAGCAAAAAAACTAGGCAAAATCAAAATCGCAAACATCACAACTAACATAACAATTAAAAAAATACACTGAAGTCTCCCTTTTCTTTTCTGTTTTCTCTCCTGTTGAAAATAATTATCCTTACAAGCTTGACTACAAAATTTCTTATCAGTTGGCATCGCTTTACTACAAATTGGGCAATGGCTATGGGGCCCCCACTTTTTTTTAATTTGATCTTTCCACGAAGATTGAGACATTTTAATTCAATTTTAAGAAATTTGATATAGAATAAGTAAAATTGGAAGATTAAAATAATTTATTAATTATTATTATTCAGTAATATAAGTACCGTTTAGGACTTTTTCACCGTTACAATATTTTTCAAATTCATTTAAATCTTTTCCTGACATTATAAATACTTTAATCTTACTTCTTTTTAATATTTGTAAAGATACCATGTCAAAAATACGATATTCTCCTGCAGCTGCTTGATTATAACTAGTTGTTTTAAGAATTAACTCTTGTAATTCATTATAATTTAAACTTTTTATCAATTTAGCGTCAGTAAAAGTCTTTGGATCTTTATCATATATCCCATCAACATCAGTAAGAATTACAATTTCTTTTGCTTGAATAAATTCTGCTACTTCTAGAGCTACAGATGTTGTAGATTGACCTGGTTGCAAGCCTCCCATGACTATTATCTTTTCAAAAAGTAGTGCTAGGGATAACTCCTCCATTGATGTTGGAACTAGGGGGAAAGAATAATCTTGAAAATATGAAATTAGTAATTTTGAATTAATTCGAGAAAGATCGATACCAAATTTGTCACATAATGCTTCATTGCTATTAAAGGATCTTACAGCATTTATATATTCCCTTGCTATGCTACCACCACCACACACAATGACATATATTCCACTATAGTTGTTTTTTTTTAGAATTTGACAAAAATTTTTAATTTTATCATTGTTAAGTTTATTTCCTTCAGTAAATAATAAGGATCCCCCGATTTTAATTACAATTTTTCTTTTCATAATATTTTCATTCAATTTAATCTTGTTATATTATATAATTTTTTAGATAAATTAAGTTTCATATGATTTATGACTAAAAAAATCAAAAAAGTAATTGTTGAAGTTCCTCATAGGATATCTGGATTTTTTGAAATTGTAGATGAACTCAATGGCGTCAAAATAGACACCCCAGAAAAAATAGGGTCACGAGGTGCAGGTTTCTGTATTGATGTATCAGGAATAACTGAAATTGAAGCAGAACCTAAAGCCGTAATTGATGATATAGCAATAGAAATTTATATCAATGATGAAAAAGTGAATCAAAAGGCTGAAACCACATATTATATTGTTGATTATGTCAAAAATTATATCAAACACCCTTGGAAAATTCGAATTAATCACTATTTCAATTTACCTGTGGGTTGTGGTTATGGTGCTAGTGGTTCTGGGGCATTAGGAACTATTTTTGGCTTAGATTATTTATTTGATTTAAATTTCTCATTTTCAGATAAAGGCAAAATTGCTCATATTTCTGAAGTTGAAAATAAAACAGGACTGGGAACTATTTGCGGACAGTTAGGTGGAGGATTAGGTATTTTAAGAGAACCTGGATTTCCCTGTGTTTATGAACGGTTAAAAGTCCCTCGGGATATAAAGATCGTCTGTGGTTCATTAGGTATGATCCATACTAAATCAATACTTACTGATCCAGTACTGAGTTTAAAAATAAAAGAAGTAGGTAAAAAAGCATTAATTGGGTTAATTCAAGAACCTACAATTAAGACATTTATAAATGAATCAATTAATTTTGTTAAAGATACAGAAATACTTGAAAAACTCCACCTGTATGATGTAAAAGAATTAATGTATAATTTAAACAAATTAGACATCATTGGAGCTAGTATGAATCAATTAGGACGCTCAGTTTATGCAATATGTAAAAAAGATAATGAAAAGAGAGTGTTAGATGTGTTTGAATCATTTAAACCAGAGATAAAGATTTTTACTACTATGATACATGGAAAAAAAGCAATTTACTTGAAGAAAGGATGAAAATTACACTAAGATTTAATTTTTATATAATTCTTCTTTTAAGTTTTGAATTAATTTTGATTTGATTGTTCCATTATTTCTATCATATCCTTTACAAACAACCGATCTAACTCCAATTATATCGGGAGAAATATTAGTTATTGTAGGTAGATCTTTTATTCTTAGATTTCCTGCTAAAGCTACCTTAAGATCAAGACTTTTCGCTTCGTTTTTAAACTGAATCAGCTGATCCTTAGTTAAAAAATCTAATAGTCCTAAGTTATCTTTTATATAAGTGTCAATCATAGCAATATCTGCTCCAGATTCAGATGCTATCTTAGGAATACTCATAAATTCAGGAGAAGAGTTCATTCTTTTTCGATCAGCATATCCAGCAGCAACAACTAATATTTTCTTATTATAGTCCTTCACAGATTTTACTACGTTTTTCATTAATTTAATTCCTGATTTTTCATTACTAGGCCCTTTTAACCCCACTTTTATTATATCTGCTCCAGAAATTGCTGCACCTAAAGCTGCTAAAGAAGCAGAACCTGGTAAATTCGGAAAATCACCAATAGTAGCACTTAATAGTTGATCACTATCTGAAGGAATTAAACTTTTCATTTTTTTTATAATCCAAGGAAAATTTGCTCCTAATGACCCTTCTTTTGGATTTTTACAATCAATGAAATCTATCTGATTAGCAATTACAATTTTAGCTTCTTCAATTGTAGTAGGGCTGATTAGAAGCTTTATTTTGTGGAACATTCTGTGCTAGATATAATGTAAAAATATTAAAAAACTTAATTAGGTTTTAATCTTTTATGGATTTTTAAATTTAGTTAGTAATTCAAGTATAAATAATTTTGATTATTTGTGAAAAACCTATTTATTTGACAGGAGAGCTCAGTTATATTATTAAAATCAAATTATAGCTTGAGAAATCTGAATATTTTTTTACTATAATTTTATATAAAAATTTAAATTAAATTATTTTTATTAAATATAGAAAAAGTAATGAGTTTATTATGTCTCCTAAAGAAGTTACTAAATTAGATATTACTGATGAAGTATTTAAGGAACCGATAGAAGTAGTGAAACAATTATCTTCTAATTTGGGATTAAAATACACAAAAGTTATACAGACTTATGTATTAGAAGATCGAAGATTGAATTTGACACTAGAAGATCAAGGATCCAGTTATTTCAGAGGAAAGGTTGTTTGGATTGGAAATAAGAAGGATGATACAGAAGGAACCATATTTTGTGTTGATACAAGAGATGAATTAAAGCAAATTAATCCCACTGCAGAGAATACTGAAAATGTTACGTTAGATATCAAAAAAGAATTGTTAAGAATATCTACTGCATCTAAAACGAAGTGTTCAGTATGTGGTAAAAATATAGAAATTTTTGATGAGGTAAAAGGCTGTCCTATATGCGAAGCAAAGGCTCATAAAGATCATTTAACTGATTGGGTTAGAATGAAACATACTTGTCCAGTATGTAAAAAATCATTAAATGTCTCAAGTACCGGAGTAATTTTCATAGATTAACGAATTTAACGAAAAATCTCTAATTTTTCCTTATTTATAGTTCCATCATATAAAGCTGTTGCTAGAAGTACACCCGCAAAGCCTAGATCTTTATAACTTAAGATATCTTTTAAATCTTTTATCCCACCACCAACAAAAATATTTCCATCAAATTCATTCAAAATATCTAAGTAAATTGGTGGTATTCCTCCTATTTTTTGACCAACTCTATATAAATCTAATAGAATTATGCTTTTAATTCCAAAAATTTGCAATTTTTTTACAAGTTCTAAAGGTTTATTATCTTTTATTTCAGGAGCCTTCGCCAGAATCTTACCTTTATACATATCAATGCTTGTAATAATGTTATCAGAATTAAACATTCTCAAACTCTCTGTAATGATTTCATAACTCTCGATAGTTTCTAACCCTAGTATTAAATTTTTAATATTTATTCTTTTAAATTTGCGAATATCCTCTGTTAAAACTATTCCTGGATCTAATATTATTTGAATTTGAGGAATCTTTAAAATCTCTTTTAAAATTTCTAAATTTGGTTTTCTATAGATAATAGAATCCAAATCAGCGATATAAAACTCATTTAGATCAAGAACTTCTTTGATTTTTATTAAAATCTCAATAGGGTTGGAATTTTTAAAAAGATAAGACATAAGAGGTTTGTAGTACTTCCTTTCCCCTCTTTTGGCGTGCACAGCTTTTGAATTTAGTATGTCTATTACAGGTATTATTTTGAAACCTTTCATCTCCTTCATTAAAAAAGGAATTATTTATTTTTTAAAAAATGTAAATTTTCGTATTCAAATTAAATGAATTTAATATAATAAGTTTTGAAAATTACCTTTCTTTAATACTCTTTAATTTTAAAAGGATACCTTTTTTTAATTGCAATTAAATAATTTTTTTTTTAAATAATCCATACTAAATTATTTTTAAAACTCGAGTAAATTAATTTATCAACATGATTAATATGAAAACTGAAGTATATATTAATAAAATTATTGAAAATACTGGTCTAACAAGAAAAGAGATTCAAAGTTTAGTTGAAGAAAAAAAAAATGAATTAAAAGGTTTAATTTCTGATGAAGGTGCTCTTTTTATCATTGCTAAAGAGTTAGGAGTTGATATTAAAGGTGAAAATAAAGACATTTTGAATGATATAGAGATAAATATAAATGATATAACCTTGAACATGAAAAATATAACGCTATATGGAAGAATTAAAGAGATATATAAAGTTAATAATTTTGAAAAAAGTGATGGGAATAAAGGTTATGTGGGATCTTTTTTATTGCATGATAATACTGGAGATGTTCGAATAGTTTTATGGGATGAACAAGTGAATATATTTGCAGAATCTAATTTTCAAAGAAATGAAGTAGTTAAAATTGTTAATGGTTCTGCGAAAAAAGGTAGGTTTGGAGGTTTAGAAATCCATGTAGGGAGCTATGGAAGAGTTATTTTATCACCTGAAGATGTGGACTATAAAAAATATCCTAAAATCACATATGAATCAATAGATATAAAAGATATTAATTTAAATCTTAGTTCTGTCACTATAGAAGGGAAAATAATTCAAATTTATCCACTCAAGGAATTTACTCGAAAAGATGGCGAAATTGGAAAAGTTCAATCTTTAAATTTATTGGATTCTACTGGTTCAATCAGAATTACATTTTGGAATGAAGATACTGAGAAGCTTAATGGAATAGAAGTAAATGATGTTATATCGATAGGTAATTTATATCCACGTTTAAATTCTCTTGATTCTAAAACTATTGATCTTAACTCAAATAGAAATACTACTATTACTAAAAGAAAAAAGAACTTAGATATCAAAGCTGAACCTATAAAAAAAGTAAAAGCCCTTCAAAAAACCAGTGGTGTAGTTTCGTTTGAAGGAATTATAACTTCAGTTGACAATTTAAAAACAGTATCACTGAAAACGGGTGAGGATGTCTCGTTATTAAGTTTTATTGTTAGTGATAATACAGATGGTATAAGAGTTACACTTTGGCGGGACTCAGCAGAAAAATATTCAAAACTATTGTCTGTTGGACAAGGAATATCATTGAAAGATGTTTTAGTCAAGTTTAGTAGCTTTTCAAATAGAAACGAAATTTCCCTAATTAATGATTCAAACTGTGAGTTAAAAGACTTAGAAATTAAAAATCTTAAAACTATTGATACTAAAATTCAAGAAAGATCTGGTTCTTTTTCAGGTAACTATACTAAAATCAATTCTATTCAAAATCCAGGAACATTTGAATTAAAAGGTTTTATTGCAAAAGATCTTAACAAGATAACGGTCTATGAAGCATGCAAAAATTGTTATAAGAAAGTAGAGAATTGCACGTGTGATAATGGAGAAAATACTGAATTTCGAATGATTACCAATCTTATAATTGATGATGGAACGGGAACAATAAGAACAACACTTATTGGAGATCAGGCAGAAAAATTAATTGGAGTTGATACTGCTAAAATAGTGCAACTTAAAGAAACTCCAGAGTTTGAAAAATTTATTGAAAAAAAATCATCTGAATTATTAGGAAAAGACATTATTATAAAAGGTAGGGCTAAATTCAGTGATTTTTCAAATCAATATGAGATATCTGTTTACGATTTTAAGGATATAAGTGTTGATGATGAATTGGAAAGAGTGATGAAGAAGATAGAAACTTAAATATATTTATTTTTAAAAATCTACTTTTTGACTAATCTACTATAATAAAATAGTGAGAGAAAGATTAAATCAAAAAAGGGAAAGATAGATATTGTAGGATTAGGAGAAGTTGTGCTAGATTGGGTTACAGAATTACCCCACTTTCCTAGACCAGACGAAAAAATCGATGCAATCTCGGAGAATTATTTTCCTGGCGGTGTAACAGCTAATTATTTAGTTGCTGTAGCGCGTCTTGGTGTCTCATGTGGATTTATTGGTGCGGTTGGAAACGATATGTATGGAGATTTTTTGATTCATGATTTTAAAAATGAAAAAATTGATACTAAGTACACATTAAAGAAAAAAGGAATGAGAACACCCTTAAATTTTATCTTCATTGTTAAAGGCCAAAAGACTATTATTCAATCGCCTCATATGAAGAAAACAAAATTAGAAATATCAGATGTAGAAGAATCATATATCTCTAAAGCACAGCTTCTACATACCACATTAATCCACCCAATATTAACCGAAAAGGTAATTAATATGGCTACTCAGTATAATGTTAAAATAAGCATTGACTTAGAAGCTCAAATTGCTCAATACGGTTGGAAAAATTTAAGAAAGATGTTATTAATGGCGGATGTAGTAATTCTTAATAAAGAAGGCGCAAAAATAATCACAAAATGTGAAAATCCTGAGGAATGTGCTAAATTTTTAATTCAAGAAGGAATACCAATCGTAATAATTACTTTGGCAGATAAAGGTGCTTTAGTCGCAACAGCAGAATTCCAGATAATAATACCAACATATTACATTAACAATATCATTGATACTACAGGGGCAGGTGATACCTTTAATGGTGCTTTCTCTGTTGCTTATTTTATTAAAAAATGGAATTTGAAAAAATCAATTAAATACGCGAATGCAGCAGCATCCCTTAAAATTCAAAAGTTAGGGGCTAGAACAGGTATGCCTTATGAACCAGAGCTTATAAAATTTTTAAAAGCAAAAGAAAAAAATTTTTTCTCTAAATAATATTTCAATCTCAACTTATTGAGAAATTAAACAAATACTACTATATTTCTCAGGATTATCCGTCACATCAGAAAAATCTTCCAAAACTTTTTCTAAAGTTAAATCATTAATTTGAAGATTAAAAGGCCAAATTCCTATTATAATATCTCCTAGAGATTTAGTATTTCCAATTAGATATCCTGTTCTTGGGCCACTATTTTTTTCTGTGTATAACAAAACTAAGAAATAATTATATGAATATTCATTTCCAGGATTTCCAATAACAAGAACTTCTTCAATGTTTTGAAAATTTATAATTTGGTTATTTTGCTCACTGATATTCTTTAATTTTGAAATACAATTACGGGGAATTTGAATAGGTCTATCCAATTTTAACCTTCTAAAACTTAGTGTGAGGTTTTTATTTTCAAATTGCTCAATTGCTTTGAAGATAACTTTATAGATTATAGAACTCATGGAATTTATTCTAATTAAGTTTTTAAATTAAACTTTCTCCAACTAAAGTCTTCCATTACTTTATTTAAATATATGTGTGATAGTTTTATTTTACTAAATTATTCCTGGATAAGTATGTTCTCATCGGGGAATCCAAGATCAATTAGGAATTTTTTTAGTTTAAATCGGTGATCTCCTTGGAGTTCAACTTCATTATCCCTAACAGTTCCCCCAGATGCACATTTCTTTTTTGCTTTCGTTAATATATTTTTTAAATTTACATCAAAATTACCAACAAATTTAATAACGGTGACAACCCTTCCCCATTTTCTTCTATCGTTGTAAATTACTATTTGTTGTTCATCTGCACTTAAACTATCACATATACATAGTTCTTTTGGAAAACTACATATAGCACAAATGTCGTCGTCTTTAATACTCTCTTATCACAACCTATATTATTAAAACTTTTTAAAATTTAATTCTAAAAAATAATAGAATAAAATATTATAAAAATCTTTTTTATTTTGGAAGGTAACATCTATTAATTCTCATTTTCATGAAAAGATTTGGAATAGAATTTCGAACCAAAAAAATATTTAAAGTAGAATTTTTATTATTTAACAATAAGCTTATTCTTAATGCTTAAATATATAAATAATTGATTCAAATGCAGAGCTCATGGATTTTTAAGGTTATTGTAGCTGGTGCTGGTGGTGTAGGAAAGACTGCGATGATCACACGGTATTGTACTGGTAAATTTGAAGAAGGTTATAAAATGACAATAGGGGCAGGATTTCATACGAAATCTGAAACTTTAGATAATGGAGAAGCCGTTAAAATGCAACTATGGGATTTTGCAGGTGAAAAAAGATTTAGGGAGCTCTTACCAGATTACTGTAAAGGCGCTAGTGGTGCATTTATATGTTTTGATATTAGTGATTATGATACTTTTAGAGAGATTCCTGAATGGTTAAAGATAATCAGACAAAAAGCAGGTTTTATACCTATAATACTTATGGGTATGAAATGGGATCTTCAAAATCACGAAGTTGATTTTAATATAGCTAATGATTATTCCACTAAGGCGAAATGTAATCAATGTGTGTTTTGTTCATCAAAAGAAAACATTAATATTAATGAATCGTTTCATGCAATGGCTAAATGGCTAATTTATTATGCAACTTTACAACAGGAGTAAATTATTAGCTTTTTATCTTAAATTTTTAATAAATATTAGATAGATGTAAAATAAACGCCCCCGGCTTCTCCCATTGTTCGGATTTCGAACATTGTATGGATCGAACATGCGACCGCCCGGTTCCTATCAAATTATCATATAAGTATGATAATCGTTAACAGCCGGGTGCTCTACCTAACTGAGCTACGGAGGCTTTTTTCAATTGTATGCTCCTACCGGGATTTGAACCCGGGTCACCAGGGTGAAAGCCTAGCATTCAAGTAAATATTTAATTAATAAATACTGCTTGGCCGGACTACACTATAGGAGCGATTTATGTTTAAATTTAATTATCTTTAAAATCCTATGATTTGTAAAATATAATTGATTATTAATTTTGTAATTAATTTTGGATTAAAAATTTTATGGCTAAAAGGGTGAATAATGCGGGAAGGGAGATTTGAACTCCCGAACTCCTATGAGAATGGATTCTAAGTCCACCGCCTTTGACCATACTTGGCAATTCCCGCATTTTAGTGTAAGTTTTATTATTTAGATAATTACATAGATAATATTAAAATTTTTTATAATAAAATTTAGAATGAAATACGATTGAATTAAAAGATATTAATTTATTATTATACATAATAAAAATATATAATGTAAAGACTTCCGCTATAAATAATTCTTGGTTACTTTAATGAGTGTAAGAGAATCTTTAATTAAGCATCTAACTTCTATCCTACGGGCTTCCGATGGCACAGTTTTGGTGATTCTATGTGATCAAAATGGACTCTCCATAGCGAAAATAGGTAGAAAAAGCGATATTGATTTAAATCCAAACCAAATAACTAGTTTAGCTTCAGCAGCATTTTCTGCAAGTGAGGAGAACTGGGAAGATTTGAAAATTCAAGATCAAGTCATTTCTTTTTCCTATTTTGATAAAGTCTGTTTAATAACGATAAGAATTAATGAAACCCTTTTGACTATTGTACATGATTACCATAAGGAATGGCCATTGGATGCAGATAGCTTAGCTACGGCTATGTATTATCTAAAACAAAAATTAGGTGAGTTTTTTGGTAGTGGGGATGAATCAGAAAGAGATGTTGAAATTTTCTGTGATAAAGTTCGCAGTGCTATTTATTTATTTGGAATGGGTTCAGAAGTTCCATTTATTTCTTATAAACCAGAGAATGTTGAACCTTCAAATCTTTTACCATCAATAAGTAAAGTTTTGGATTCCGTCCAGAATCCCATTTTTATAAGATATAGCTTAGTGAGTCCTTCTGGATTACTTCTAGATGCTAGAGAAATAGCTGGTAAAGATTTACCTGTTTCAATTGAAGCCTTTTCCGCAAATGCAAATGTTGCATTTCAAAAGATGAAGGAAGAATCTGTTGGAAGCTCTATGGGAGATTTGTTATGTTATATAGCGATATCAGGTCAAAATTCTGAATCCTATTATGGTTTAATAACGTGTCCCTCAGGAAGGATAAAATACTCTAATTTTGATGAAATTTTAAATTCTGAAGATGTTTCTTTTATAGGTTTATTTACATTGACTTATGGTGGTATCCCAGTAATTTGTGAATCAAGAAATATAATTAATTCATTACTACAAATATTTGGCAAAGAACAAATTACAGAAAATTTTATTAAGTCAATAAATGTTCTAACTAGTTCTAAATATGAATAGATATAAAATATTTAAGTTTATAACTCTATATTTTGGTTAAAAATAACACAAATGACTGATAGCAATTCAATAATGCAAATACCAAAGTTATTTTGCTTGAATTTTAAAGAATGCGATCCAAAAAAGTGTACAGCATATAAGCTTAAAAAGCTTAATCTTTTACAAATGATAAATAAAATTGAAGGAAATTTAATTAATGCTATAGTTTTAAATCCCTTTGCTCGGAAAGAACTATCATCTCTCGATAGAGATATTGTTCAAAAAAATGGACTAATTGTAATAGATTGTTCTTGGGTTAATATAATGAACTTGAAAAAGTTAATGCAAAAAAATACTCGTAAACTACCCCCTTTTATTGCAGCGAATCCTACAAATTATGGTAAATGGGAAAAGTTAAGTTCTGTTGAAGCTTTAGCAGCAGCGCTTTATATTACTAAATTCGTTGAACATGCAAATTTAATTCTGTCAAAATTTTCATGGGGATTTCATTTTAAAGAAATAAATAAATTATAAAAAAAGGGAAAAAAAACTAAAAATGATTATTCTTCAGGACCTTTAGATAATCCAGAAGCAGCAATTACATCATCAATCTTAAGAATCATTGAAGACACTTCTGTTGCTGATTGAATTGCTTGAGTTAAAACTGATAAAGGTTCTAGAACGCCCAAATTTAACATATTATCTGGTTTTCCTGTTATAATATTGATACCATACGGTTTTCCTTCCTCAGATTCGTGTTTGGATCGTAATTCAACTATTAAATCAACAGGATTGTATCCTGCATTTTCTACTAATGTCTTTGGAATAATTTCTAAAGCATTAGCATAAATTTCAATAGCTAATTGTTCTCTTCCTCCAATAGATCTTGCATATACTCTTAAACGCTTCGCTAATTCAATTTGTGAAGCGCCTCCACCAGGTAAAATGAATGGTAATTCAATTGCTGCTTTAACTACAGATATCGCATCATTTAACATTCTTTCTGCTTCATCTACAACATGTTCAATTCCAGCTCTTATTAAAATACTCACTGCCTTTGGATCTGCGCAATCTGATACGAAGATCATATTATCGTCCCCAATTTTTCTCTCTTCCACTTTTCCTGCATCTCCTAAGTCTGTTTCAGTAATTTCGAAGATATTATTAATTATCTTTGCATTAGTTGCTCTTGCTAATTTTTCCATATCTGATCTCTTAACTCTTCGTACAGTCAATATATCTTCTTTTGCCAGAAAATTTTGTGCTTTATCATCTACACCTTTTTGACAAAATACGACATTAGCACCGATTTGTTTTAACTTCATAACTCGGTTCTTTAGCATATTTGCCTCTTCTTCAAGAAATTTATTTATCTGATCTGGTGTTTGAACTCTTATCTCAGCATCAAATTCTGTTTTTTCTACTTCTAACGATGAACTAATTAAAGCGATCTTAGCATTTTTGATTAATTTTGGCATCATGGGATGAACAACTTCTTTATCAACGATAATTCCATCAATAATATTTGTATCTAAAAGACTTTTTCCTTCTTTTTTAATTATTTGAATTTGATCCAAATCAATGAAAATTTTATTACCACGTTCTTCTTTTATTTGACTCACTGCTTTTACAGCAATTTCAGCGAAATGATTTATTACTCCAGTAATTAATTTACTGTTCATTGAGGTTTGAGCTACTTTTTTAAGTGTATCAGTGTCACTGATTTCTATTTCTGTAGCTAATTCTTGTAATAATTCTTTACTCTTAAGTAAAGCTTTTCTGTACCCTCTGAATATAATAGTAGGGTGAACTGATTGTTCCATTAATTCTTCAGCAAGATTTAATAGTTCTCCCGACAGAATTACACTTGTAGTTGTTCCATCTCCAACTTTATCATCTTGTGTCTTCGCTACCTCCACTATCATTTTAGCTGCAGGATGTTCAACATCAATAGTGTCTAAAATTGTTGCACCATCATTTGTAATAGTAACATCTCCTAAAGAATCCACAAGCATTTTATCCATACCCTTAGGTCCTAATGTTGTCCTTACTGCTTCAGCAACGGCTTTAGCAGCAGCAATATTGTTTTTCTGGGCATCTTGCCCTCTTTTTCTCTCAGTTCCCTCTTTTAGTATAAGAATCGGGACACCGGACAATTGTGCCATCTAATTTTCACTTCTTTTTTTTTAATATTAATACTTTATTTATATAGATCTCTAAGTCATAAAATTAAAAAAGTTTACGAAAAATAATTTAATACTCATATTCTGGATTCTTTAAAATTTATAGATGTTTTTAAAATTGAAAAGCAATAAAAAGATAAAATTCTTAATTATGATTTCCATTATTATCTTTTTAATTTTGACTATCTTCTCTTTTTTCATAAATATCATATTTTATATTTATAAAAAGAGAAAGTATAACCTAAATCGATTGAAACCATTCATTTTTGCATCTTTAATAAATTCTGCGGTATTTCTTATAATTAATATACCATTCTTCATTTTTAATCATCCAAATTTATTTATAGATAAGCAACAAGGTTATTTTTTCCCAACTGTTCTGTTTAACTTGTCTAATATATTATTTACTATTTCATTTGTTGTTTTTTTAATGAGTTTTTTAATAGTTGACGATCACCTTGTAGATCTTGAAACACCTACTCACCTAATTAACAATAAAGGCAGTATACCTATAGGGAGAATTTTAAAAGGTAAGGCAAAGAAACAGAAGTTTTGTCTTTCTATGAAAGATCTTGAAAAGCACATGTTTATTTGTGGTGCAACTGGGACTGGTAAAACTAACTTTCTTCAAAATTTCTTAATAAATTTTAAAAAAATCTATAAAATTCCTTTTTTTCTGGTTGAATTTAAAGGAGAATATCACTTTCTACAAAAAAAAATAGAAGATCTTCTCATTCTTTGGCCTGGTGAGAATTTCTCGATTAACATTTTTGATCCTAGTGAAGTAAGTCCGATAATTCACGCAGAAAGAATTTTTGATATTTTAAAGAGTGGTAAATTTTTTGAAGATAGTTCAGATTACTCACCTCAAATGGAAAAAGTCTTAGTGGAAATATTAGTCAAAATATGTGAAAACAAAAAATTTCAGAACTGGAAAGGATTTGAGTATTTTTGTAGAGAATATCTTATTAAAAATAAAAATAATATACCTATGCTAAATCAAACATTAATCAGTATCAAGAATAGAATTAGAAGATTCTCAATTGGACCGTTAAAATCCCTATTTGACAAAAAGAATGAAATATCTATAAATGAATTATTTAGGAAAAATATTTTGTTAGATTTAAGCTCAATTATCAGGTTGGGCGGTGAAAAAGAGGATGCTCTTTTCTTTTTAAATATGATTTTAAAATATTTATGGGATAAGAATTTAACTCAAGGAGCTCTTAATTTCAAAGGAATCCAACATATAACCATAATAGAAGATGCTCAATATTTTGCTCCCCAGGGTGTAATGAAAAAAAGTAAAATAACAACTTATTTGGAGGATATCGCGTTATTACAAAGAGGCACAGGTGAATGTTTAATAACTTTAGCTACACGTCCAGATATCAGTAAGGAGATCTTGGCGAATAATGGTGTGGTATTAACTTTTAAAAATCATATTGAAAAGGATATCATGTGTGAACTCCTAAACATTGATTTTGAAAACAAAAATTATCTATCAATCTTAGACGAAGGGCAGTGCATTATAAGAGTAAATTCAGTTAAAGACCCGTTCTTATTAAATATTCCATTAGTTAAAACTGAACCTATGAATTTATCAGAGATAAAAAAAAAGAACTTAGAAATCTTGAATAAAGATGAATTAAATTATAGATCTGACGACCGTTTAAAACCACCTATTCCTAAAGATTATATTAAAAGAAGAGGGTACAAAATTAAAAATTTGTTTTTAATTAAGCCTAAAAACATGGTTTCAAATTCTGGAATTGAAGAGAAAAATCATTCTTCAAAACAAAATTTAACTCCTATGAATATGGAAATAAAAAAACATGTAAAAGATTCAGAATTAAAGCATAATTCATTTAATAAACTAGAAAATTATATCAATAACCTTTATAAATTAGAGAAGAAAAAGGAATAATTTTAAGAAATCAAAATTCAATATATTTATGGTACTAATAATAGGTATTATTGGAAAACCTAGCAGTGGTAAAACCACATTTTTAAATGCAGCTTGCCTGACTCAAGCAAAAGTTAGTGAAATTCCTTTCACAACAATTGAACCAAATAAAGGAATAGCATATTTGAAAACTCGTTGTATGTGCAAGGATTTAAAGGTGAAAGATAATCCTCAGAATTCAATCTGCATTGATGGAATACGTTTTATCCCAATCAATATAATAGATGTTGCAGGATTAGTTCCAGAAGCCCATAAAGGAAGAGGTTTAGGAAACAAATTTTTAAATGATTTAATAAGAGCAGATGTTTTATTACATATTGTAGATATAACTGGCTCTCTTGATAAATCTGGAAAATTGATTTCTACTGGAGAAACTGATCCTTATGAAGATATACTATTCTTAGAAAATGAGATCAATTTATGGTTCAAAGACATTCTTGAAAGAGAAGATTGGAGTAAGTTTACGAAGGGAATTTCGATAGAAAAGCGAAGAGTTGTAGAATCTCTTTACGATAGACTATCAGGAGTAAAAGTTGATAAAAAGCAAATAATCAATGCTTTAAAGGATTCAAACTTAGAAGGAAGAGATCCTTCTAAATGGAATGATATTGAATTATTAGAATTCACTAAAACTCTAAGGAGGATTTCTAAACCAATTCTAATAATTGCGAACAAAATTGATAAAGAAATTGGAGAACACAATTATAATAATCTAAAAAAGAAATATACTAAAACTATTATCCCTTGTAGTGCTTTAGCAGAATATTATCTAAGGAAATATCATGAAGAACAAAAAATCCATTATATACCTGGATCAAATGATTTTTCCATCATTGATGATAGTAAATTGAGTTCTAATGAAAAAGAACTACTAATAAAAATTAAAACCAAAATTTTGGATAAGTATGAGGAGACAGGAATTCAATCTGCTTTGAATTATGCTTCATTTAAAATTGCAAATATGATTTGTGTTTATCCTGTATCAGATGTTAATACATATTCTGATAATAAAGGGAATATTTTACCTGATGTGTTTCTAGTTGAAAAAGGAACTCTTTTAAGAGATTTTGTTAGAGAGAAAATACATACCGATTTAGCAGAACACTTTATGTTTGGTATAGATGCTAAAACAAAAAAGAGATTAGGAGAGAATTATGAATTAGAAGATGGCGATATTATAAAAATAGTATCGTCAAGAACTTAATAAAAGATGCTAATCTTGTTTTGAAGTTAAAAGAATATAAACTAAAATAATAATAAGTAAAATAATCCCAAAAAAGATTAAGATAAAATTGTAAATTTCAATGACTTCAGATTCAGTCTGGAACACTGATAGAAGAATCAACATAAATATTCCATAAAAGTTCATACTTATATTGAATATTTAACTAATAATTAAAAAATTTCTTATTTTAGAAGAGGTGAAGTTTGATTTTCAAACAAAAAATTTTTTTCTAAATTAATTAACTCTAAAGCTAAATACCACGTATTATATGGTCTTTTATAATAAGTTAAGAAGAATGGACCTGACGGGATTTGAACCCGTGACCTCTTGAATGCAAGTCAAGCGTTAAAGGTTAGTCTGACGCCAAACTGAACAATCTTCCACTGATCTACAGGCCCATTTTATTAATTTATTCTTTTTATAGTAGAAACATCAATAATTAAAATTTTTTACCTTTTTATTTTTAAATTAAAGAATATTCTAAAGTTGAATGCTCCTTGGACAGAAAATAGGATAAAGTAAAAGTTTATTAAGAATTTACCTAAGAAAATAATATTTCTATATAAGAAATAAATAGGAGGTGATCCAGCCGCAGGTTCCCCTACGGCTACCTTGTTACGACTTCTCCCTCCTCGCATACTAGAAACTCGATATGACCATTCTGACCAAACCTCATTTTTAGCACACTCGGATGGAGCGACGGGCGGTGTGTGCAAGGAGCAGAGACGTATTCACCG
>JBHLNK010000175.1:0-2581 GCA_048941625.1 Promethearchaeota archaeon
TTATCAATTGTGTCTCATCTTTTTAATTTCTTATGTTTTATATCTCTATTCTTAAAAAATAGAATTAAACCTACAGGGACGATAATTGGTAAGACATAGAATAAAATTAAATTCAAAGCAGATAGTTCTAAATTAGTTTTAAAGTAGAATCTTCCAATCTCATTATCGGAACCATCTTTTAACATAAATCTAAAGCTTTTAGTCCCAAATTCATAGGGATTTATACTGGGTGTTAATTTTGCTACAATTCTGTTTTCACCTGTATTTAATTCGTCTAAATTAGTTGATATAGGCTTTCCATTTAAATATAAAGAAAATTCTTCTGAATCTTCTTGGTTGTTTTCAATTATTAGAATGAAGTAAGCAGGTTTTCCTTGAGGTATTTTTTCTGGAAAACCAACACTAATTAATTCAAATTTAGGAAGAATTTCTATTTCAAATGATTCAGAATAAAATTCTGTATTTTGTATTAAAATACTCATTTTAATACTAATTGTATCATCAGTAATATTATTTAATGATTCTAAGAAGTAAGAAACTGTCTTTATTTCATTTTCTGCTAGTATTTCCTCTTGAATGAAATTTTCAATATAGCCTTCCTCAGTTCCACTGAAGCTTACATTTATAGTTTGAGTCACATCAGGGAGAAAGTTCTTTAAATTCATTGATACACTTATAGAATCGCCACTGACAACTTTACCTTGATACATTAGGTTGCTATACTCAAAAGGATAGCCGATTTCTATTACCTTTTTTATCTCTAGATATATTATACTACCACTTTTAATTCTAAAGTATATATTACTATCTCCTGGTGTAGCACCATTTTTAGCTGTAAGATTAAAATCTATTTGAATTTCTTCAAAAGATGTAAAATATATTTGTTGAGAAGGGTATTCAAGTAACTGTGCTCCTTCTAAAGATGCTGTTAAGGTTAAATTATCATTACGAGTATAATTAATAAATAACGACACATTGATTACTGATCCCTGAATTAAGCTACTCACTAATCCTTCAATTGACATATTAATCACTCCTGATTTCACATTAAAGCGTTTGAAAGAGTCTGTCAATTTAAAGTAAGATGTATTAGCCCATACATACAAATAATATCCATCTGCTAAGGGTAAAGTCTCTAAAATAGGATAAATGAGAGTATGGGATGATGTTATATTGTTAATTGAATAATTAAATTGATCAACAAAATTTTTATTTTGATCTTTAAAAATATAATTAATTGTACCATTAGGAATATCATATTTTACTGTAAAAGGGACATATGACTGATTACTTGGATTATAATATTGTCTATTTTTTTTATAAGAATAAATTGTTGTTAAATTCATTACATCTTGATTAAAAATGAAATCTGGCACGACAACTGAAGTATTATAATTACAATCTAAGGCAGTACTACTATAAATATCAAAAGCATCCAAATACGCTTTGCTTAATTTGATATTTGTATTAAATAATTTGGTACTATTTGTTAAAGAATAATTATACGCATGAATATTGACATCATATAGATTAGATTCTATGGAATTGGACATATCCACGGCTCTATCGTAATATGTTATATTTCCTGAAACTTCAAATAATTTTAAGCAAGCACTCATCATCATGGCATTACTTTCAAGCTTTATTTCTTTTATATTACCCCAACCTTGCGTAGCAGAACTATTATAAAGCCTTTTTTCAGTATCATATAAATTTGCATCTAAATTATTATATAATTGTTTTGCCCTTACAAGATAAGTTGAATCATTTTGCATTCCTGAAGCAATCCAAAATTCTAATAAAGTAATTATACCTAAAGCATTTGTACTTAAATGGTAATCTCTTTGGTTTAATCCGGTTGAATCCCATTCTTCATCAGCACAATAGAAGAAAGCATCTCCATCCCACATCTGCTCAAGCTCAATCATAGTTAGATTTGCTAATTCTAAAGCTCTATTACGGATAGTTTCGTCTAGTTCGGGATTATAATAATAAGTTCGATGAATTAAAAGGTTCGCTAATATACTATAAAAATTGCTTTCAGTATATTTTATATTTTTAGGCTCTACAGAATAGGAAGAATTGTAATTATAGAATCCATAATTCTCATCATCCCAAAACTCAGAAGAGTTTATTAAATAAAACATTTCTTCAATAGAATCAATTACAGAATTTTCATTTATAGAAATACCTACAAGATCATCAATTCCAATATTTTCAATTAGTAAAAAAATTGGTAAAAGATTATCAGTAAGATATCGGTTAAAATCCTTTATTTCTCCCGTTGTATTATCAACTGATTTTACAAATCCATATTCATAATCATCCACATTATCTTCATACCATAGCGGAGTGTCTTTTAAATTAAGATAAATTGAAAATGTTTCAAGATCATCTAGTTCCAATCTCATTAATGAGTTATAATAGAGCAAATTATCTTCTGAGAAAATTGTATCATCAGTGATAGCACCATCACTATCTCCATATCTAAAATAAGTAGACAAATCAAAATCTAAACTTGATTTATAATTTTCCTCAAAAAAATTACGGAGTAGATCAAAATTTTCAGTGAATGGATCTT
>JBHLNK010000106.1:0-10124 GCA_048941625.1 Promethearchaeota archaeon
TATCCTAATTGAATTCCTAGTATAATGTTTCCAATACCAGAAGCCGCTAGGACGATTGCTAATATGATGATAGCTAAGTTCTTTTTTTCCATTTCCATATTAGAATCACATTATTTTTTTTTGATTTTATTTTTGATTATAGTTTTTTTAATGAAACTTTTTGATTTTTACTTATTTTTTATCTGTAAATTATAGATTAATTAAAACACGCAGATCTCTTATTTAAATATTATTATAAATATTCTGGATAAGGGGATCTTGTCTACATATCAAAATATTCTGACATTTTCGATTTCTTTAATTTTTCAAAATATTATGATTCTGGCTTTACTAAATTTTTAAAAATTGAGAGAGTTCTCTTAGAAGATTTACTTCTAAGAGAAAATTTAATCTCCCTCAATCTGAAAATGGAAAAGAAAAATGAGAAATAATAAATTAATGAAAAAGAAACACAACTAATTTGTGGCTTATTATTTAAAGTCATAATTCTTGGTTTTTTTTGTATAGCTTTCCAAGTAATTTTATTTGAACTTTTCAATTTCTATTGAAGAGCTTGTTAGAATTAAACAGGAAAGAGGATTATTTAAACCTTCATTCTAACATGATGTAGAATTTAGTTTTTCCAAAATTTTGAAATATTCAATTAATATTGTTTTTTTGGTAGGTTCAAAATATACAAGAAATTAATTGATAATTTGTATTATTTATGGTCGTCAAAATATCTTAACAATAAGAGATAATTCAAAATTTTATAAAAATTCAAAGGATCAAGGTGTAAAAATAGCTATAATTTCTTCATAATAGAACGTACAAAATAAAATAATTAAAAGAACTAATCCAGGAATAAGTATTCCCTTATCAAGAAAAGCTTTTTCCGTATTCCGAGCAACTTCTGGCTTAGATGACGTTAAATACATATATCTCATAATTATATAAAGAGCGATTGGGATTGTCGGAATTACTAGATATTCAATAAGGCTAGTAGTTTCTGGTTCAAAAAAGAATGTTAAAATTAAATATAGTGAATATGTCATGAATAATGAACTGGCTATTATTTCATGAAATCGGTCTAATAAACCGAGGGAATATTGACTATAAACTTTTTTATGTTCAATTGCTTTACCATTTCCTAATAATAACAGATCTCCTTTTCTTTTTGCTATACTCAAAAATAAAGCAACCTCAAATATAGCTAAATACAACCAAGCTGAGATGTAAACTTCAATGATCGCGCACCCTGCTAATGCTCTCCATAAATATCCAGTAGATAGAATAATTATATCAATAAAAGCATAATTTTTTAGAAGAGAATTATAAAGTTGACCTGTTATAATTATTAAGACTATCATTGAAATAAAGGCTAAATTTGGAATAAAGAAAATTAGGAGTAGAATTATTATTCCTACTAATAAAAGAATTATTAGAATAGCTAAAAACACTGAAACCTCTCCAGAAGCAAGAGGTTTTTTCTTTAATTTTTCTGAATGCATTTTATCTTTTTTAATATCTATTATATCATTAATTATATAATTAATAGACGAAACGCAACATAAAATTATAAAACCAATAATCAAATTCAAATAAAGAGAAATCTCAAATATTCTTTGACTGAAAAATATCCCTAAGAATGCTAATATGTTTTTATAGTATTGGCGAATTCGTAGTAAATGAAGTATATTTAAGATTTTGTTAGCCATTGTTAAAATTTTTAAAAAGACATATATATTAAATTTTATTAACGTCCAAAAATTCTAGTTAAAATTTTATTAATCTTAAATACCGTAGACTATTCCACCCATATTTAAATTTCTTCCATCTTATTAATTTGAATCCAGAAATACTTTATCGTAATTAGATACCATAATAGCAGTATAGGTATTAATAGAATAAAGGAGATAAGTAAGTTAACTGGAATTCTTATTAATCCAAAATTAATATCTTCAAATGGTAAAGGCATGATTACTATTTCGATAAAGACAAGGAATATTAAAAGTGATACTAATAGAATTATCATTAAAGCAACTATTCCTCGAATTCTTGGAAATTTTTGCATTATAATAATAGTAGGGGCAAGGAAAACAATCAAAACAATAACTAATACCATAATGTTTAAGATTCCTCTGTTTACAAGCAAAAGTAATACAGCAAGTATTGAAAAAAAACCGCATATTATAGAAATAACATAAAAATTTTTTACTAATTGCGGTTCTGATAATGGTCCTTTTGCTAAAATTAATCGAGGAAGTGTTAATACAGCATCTTTCTGAGAGGACGCTTGGATTCTATCATCTTCAAGTAGAATTATGTCTTCTTTGGTTTCCCTAACATCACTACTTTCAAAAAAACCACGTACTGAATAAATATAATAAAAGCTGTTAAAAATATGAATTAATATAGCACAAAAAGTAGCTACTTCTAATGATCCAAATAACATAATACATGCGATCATAGCACCTATACTTAAAGTACCAATATCTCCAGGAAAGATTCTAGCAGGGTATTTATTAAATAGAAAGAAAGGAATTAGAATAGCGATTACTGGAATTGAAAATATCACCCCTTCTGCAGAATTCCATATTAAACCACATATTAATATAAAAAAAACTGCAATCAAACTAGTTCCAGCACCTTCGCCATTATAACCTTCTAACATATTCACTGTATTTGTAAATACAGCTACTATTAGAGGGATTAAGTATGGGTATATAATAGTTAATTGAGTTCTATCAAGAAAGGGAATAGTTGGTGAATTAATTGTTATAAATCCAAAAAAATTGGCTAAAAATATAATGGTTCCAGAAAAAATTGACAAAATTATCTTATAACGTGAACGCAATTTTTTTCGATCATCAATATAACCAATACCAGCAGCTAGTAAAACTGTAAGGAGAAATATAACAGTTTCATTTAAAAACAGAGGAAAGAATATAATCAATAAAATTGAGGATAAAACAAAACCAATTATAAAACTAAGACCTCCAGATTCTGGAATTTCAGGTTTAGCATTTTTATGTATATCGATACCTACATAATTCTTTTTTTTCATTAGTTTTATCAAAAATGGAAGGAAGAAGTATGTAGTTAGAAAGCCAACACTGAAAATTATGACTAAGTATAAAATTTCTACAAAGCCCCAGTTTAGATCAGTTAAAAATTTCATTTTATTCCGTTTTATTCCTTTTATTATAATTATTACTTTTTTAGCATAGAAAGTAAAAATAAAAATATTTTATTTATTAAATGTTTTTTTTTATTTAATTTAGAGTGCGATTAATAGCCCGGCACGGATTCGAACCGTGTTCGCAATGCACCTTAAAACAAGGTACATAGTCGCGGGGTTCAAAGCCCCAAATGCTTGGCCATTTTGCTTAATACAAAAGGGTTGTATTAATCTACACCACCGGGCTACTGAATAAAATAAAGAAAAAATTTATCAAAAATCTTAAAAAAATATTAAATTGTGAAGGGTTTAAGTTCTTGATTAAAAAATTCTGCATCTATTAAATTTTTATGGTTTTGAAGGAAATCAATTTCCTTTTTTTTATCACGATATTTATCTGGTAACATTTGCGGAATTGTATCCATGATGGGGTACCATCGTTTGCAGTTACTACAAAAGAGTATACCGGATTTTATTTCAAAATTAAGTTTTATTTTATTAATGATATATAGTTCAGGTAAGATGCTATAAAAAAGATTTGGATCGGGTTTTTCAGAGAATGAATTGATCCTTAATTTAACTTCTGAATTAATAATTTGAAAACATTCAGGGCTTTGTTGTTTATTAGTTTTATCATATACATTTTCAAATTCTTTTAAACTCGATTTAATTGATTCAATATAAAGTCTAAGGTTTGTTTTTTCAATAATAATGTCATCCTTTACAATTAATTCATTATCTTTAGAAAATGTTTCAATAACTTTTTCACTTTCAATAAATTCAATATCTCTCTTCATATATGTATCTATAAGTGATTGAAATTGCTCTTGTGTATTTTCAAATGAAAAAATATATAATTTTAAGGGAAAATATTTATCGATTGGGCATGCTAATATATCTAGGAGCCATATTTTCATAAACTCTTTCACACAAATGAAACTTTATAATATATAACTTCTTAATTGCTGAATTAATTTATCAATTGTTCTATCAATTTTTCTTCTTCTTTTTTTGAAATCGTCTGAAAGTTTAAGGTATGCGGCTCTAGAGGGTAATCTACCTCTTTTATATCTCGATTCTAATAGAATTAAGCTATCTTTAACACTAATTCTCTCAGCTTCTAAAACATCTAATTTTTTTACAATATTTTCAAATGTTTCATTCGTCTCTGATATTACTTTCTTAAATGGAAGTAACTCTTTTTCAATTTGCTCGATTTTAGTCGTATTTTTGGTTAAAAGATTTTTATAAGTCTTTTTTGCTATTTTTTTCCTTCTTGCTTCTTCTTCGGATTGTCTGATTTCTAAAGTCAAAGCATTTATCTCTTCTTTTAATGAACAAAACTCTCTGATTTCATTAACAGGTATAAATTCACTTGTTATATCAGGCCCAATTTCTCTCTTTTTTGCTTTGATAACTAAAACATATGCAGAAGTTATTAGAACGATTGATAAGATAAAAATTATAGGTCTTAATAAAATATCAAACAAACTAATAGTAAATGTTAATTGTATCATCTTATTCTCGTTAGGAGTTACATATTCTGATTTGTACGTTAGAGTTTGAGCGCCTCTGGAAGTTTTAATTGCAAGGGGAGTTTCTGTAAGAGAATTAATACTTGAACACCCTTCAATAATAAGATCAATGTTTTGATTTCTTCCTAAATATTCAAAAATAGTTGTATGTAAATTAATCCGAATCGACTGTTGTAACCAATTTATAGACACATAATTCTCAAAGGGTAAATAATATTCAATATTAAATTTGTATGTTGAATTTGGAGTGATTCTAATTCTATTACCTTGATACAAATCAAAATATAAAGTCTTATATTTTACATTACTAAATTCTTGTATTGTAATACCCTGAATATCTCCTAAGTAATCATAAATGTGGAGATTTATAACATCAGAGGGTATTGATATTTTAAAATTATTAATATCAATAAGACCTATATTCGTTAGTGAAAATTCTTCCTGTACTTTTATTATTCCCCATGGAGACACAAAAATATCACGATTTATTTCTGTCATTTCTAATTGAGTTTTAGTTGTATCTGTAAAGAAAATTATAGCAGTACTGTATTCACCTAAATTTTCAAGAAAAGGAGAAATATAGTCAATAGGTAATTCAGTTTCTAATAATTCAAAACCAAATGAAACATGGTTAAAAGAGGGATTTACAAAACCCCAACCTCCTTCAATTGATGTTGCTGTGTCAGGATATCTGTAAATACAAAATACTTCATCAGTTTCGATCTTATATGGTAATAATGGGTAAACCGTTGTGGCTAATATTATTAATTGATCCTCTGCCATAGTATATGTTAAAATATCTTTGTATATGTGCGTAAATTTAACAATCTTTGTTTGATAAGGCAACAGAGGAGAATCAAAGTAAGCAACAATGATCTCAAAATCATTCATAACCATTGATGAACGTTCAACTAATAATGTATTTTTGTCTTCTCCGATAGCTTCAAGAAAAATCAAGTTATCCGAAACTTCAAGAGGAATACCAAATAAAATTGATGAAATAGGATTACTATTCAAATTTTCTATTGTTAATGTATCTTCTATACTTAAAAGCCCAAATCCGCTTATATTTGCTTCTCTTATAATTTTTGAGATTATTATGTTTTCTATACCTTCCAAACTAGTTGAAACTTCTAAATCTTCATTAATATTATTATAATCATTATATTGTAATTCTGAATCATCAATAAAGAATGTGAGCATTACTGATACTAATAAAAAAATCGCAAAAACTAATAATAATTTCTCTCTTTTAACCATAACTCAAACATTCCATTGTTAAATTATCTAAAAATAATTAAAACAACATATAAAAACTTATTAAATTTTTTTTTATAATTCAAGATAAAATTTTAAATGTTTTTAGTAATTATTTTATTACATAATTATTAAAATAGCGTTAAATATTTTTTGTTATGTCAACTCGCGCGTCACAATCAAGACGTAAAAAAAGAAGAAGTGGAAGTGCCCCAATGCCACTTGCAGGAGCAGGTTTGATGAGATTTTTTCAGGATAGCTCAATAGGTATTAAAATAGGACCAATAAGTACCGTTATATTATCTGTTGCCTTAATTGTTATTGTAATTTTAGCACATTTTCACGTTTTTGATTGGCTATTCACTCCTGTTTGATAATAAAACATTTTTATGTTTATGGCGATTATTTCTGTATAATTATGAAAATTTCAGAGTTTCAAAATTTAATAAAGGATCTTTATTTTAAGAAAGACCAAAAAAGGGGAGTTGAAGCTACATTTATTTGGTTGATAGAGGAAATTGGTGAGTTTGCACGTGTTTTGAGAAGTAAAGAACTAAATTATGAAAATGCTTCAGAGGAATTAGCGGATATATTCGCTTGGATAGGTTCCTTAGCGAATTTGTTAGATATTGATCTAGAACTAGCGATTTTAAAAAAGTATCCTAATTTTTGTCCAAAGTGCAAATCTAAGCCCTGTATTTGTAATTAATAAGATTTATTTCGATGTCACATTATTTATTTTCAAACTTTTACAAGTATTAATTAATCAAAGAAAAAATTATTACTAAAATAAAATATTATTATCATTTTAGATTTTATTATGAGTTTTTCTGGAAAAAGAATTTGGATTGATGTTGAACAACCCAAAACTGCGATAATGTTTAATTCACTTTTTAAAAAATTTGAAAACGAAAATGCAGACGTTTTAATTACTGCTCGAGATTATGATTCAACCTACAAAATACTAGATGATCAGAATATAATATATGAGAAAATTGGAAGGCATGGTGGTGACAAATTAGAAAGCAAATTAGAAACATATATTGATCGTTTGAAGCAACTTTTTCCAATAGTAAAAAAATTTTCACCTGATTATTTTGTAACCTTTCTTTCAATTGAGGGAACAAGAATTGCGTATGGCTTGAAAATTCCATCAATCGGTATGAATGACGAGCCAAGGAATGTCCCTGTATGTAAGTTAATTCATCCTTTTATAGGGAATATCATTACTCCTGAGTGTATACCAAAAGAATCATATATTAAATTATGTGCTGACCCTGAAAAGATTATTAGATATAATGGGTTAGATGAAATCGCTTGGATTTCAGAATTTAATCCCAATCCAGAGATTCTTAGAAAATTAAATCTGGAAAAATGCAAATATATAATTATTAGATCCGAACCAACACAAGCTTCTTATCTAATTAATAAAATTAAACCAGAAGAAACTCAAATAAGCAAATTTTTTCCTTCTATTTACAGAGAGTTTCCAAATTATAAATTTTTTCTCTTAGTTCGGTCTAAAATGCAAGAAAGCTATCTTAATAAGAAACTAAAGGATTTTATTAACGATAAAGATATCATAGTAACTCAGTATTTACCAAATTTAGTTGACTTATGCTTCTATGGAGCACTTATCATAAGTGGTGGAGGTACTATTGTAAGGGAATCAAGTCTCCTAAATGTACCTAGTATAGAATTTTTTCCTGGAGAATCTGCCCCACAGGAAAACTTTTTAATAAAGAATGGTTTTCCACTGGAACATATTCGAGACTCAAGCCAATTAATAGAAAGAGCTAAAGCAATTTTAGATGAAGGTCCTACACCCAATAGATTTAAAATAAATCTAATTAAAGAAAAGATAAATCAATTTGAAAATCCTAATGAAATTTGTTTTGAGTTTGTAAAAAATAAATTAGCTACAAGTTAAATTTTCATATTTGATTTTTTTTTTCAAAAATTATTTTGCTGTATTTAAATGACTGAAAATAATCTAGTTTTAATTTTGAATATAAAACTTATAAATCCTTTCAAGTCTTTTACCTACAGCGTCCCAGCTATACTGTTCAATAAATTTTTGAGCTTTCTCAATTAAAGAATTTCGTTTGTTCTCATCCTTCAATAAATCAATTATTGCTTGTGCTAATTGTTGAGGATTTCTAGGTGGAACTAGAAGAGCGTTATCTTGTAAAACTTCTTTATAAGCTTCGATTGAAGAGCAAATAACTGGAGTTCCACATGCAATAGCTTCAATTGGAGTCAATCCAAAACCCTCAGAAGCGTAAGAATAAGTAACAAAAATATCACCCATTGAATAATAGATTGGTATTTGATCATCAGAGACAAATCCAACAAAATGGATATCTTTAAAATTCCTCCTCCACTCTTGAAATATCTTCTGCATTGAGAAGTCTGGTTTACCTCCTAAAACTAAATTAAGATTAGGAATTTCATTTTTTGCTATTTGGTAAGCTTTGATAATATCGTTTACTCCTTTATATTTTGCTATACGTCCTATATATAAAATAACTGGACCATTAATTTTGAGTTTTTGTTTTAATTCTTCAGCTTTTTTTGGATAAGGTCTGTATTTATTTTCAATAGCGGAATAAAGGTTGAAAATATTGTTTAAATTAGATTTTGGAATGTATTTTTTAATATCCCTTTTAATTGATTCAGCACAGGTAGTAATAAATGGCGATTTTGCTATAACGTATTTTATCAGTAATTTTTCTATAGGAATTTTAGTAAATTCTGTCTCAAATGGTCCTAAATCATGAATTGTAGAAATGAACATTTTTTTATTTGCTAAAATTATAGGTAAAATCCCTTTAGGACCGTTTCCATGGATTATATCAAATTTATGGGTTCTAAGGTATTTTGTTGCAAATAAATTAAATTGTGGAAACCAAAAAAAACGTTTTCTGATAATATTAACTTGTATAATATTTGGATCTGAAAGAGTAAGATTCCATTTACCTGTGATAACTTTTACATTGTGTCCCTGATTTTTAAGATAATTATAAATACCATTAAAAAATTTTGCAGCTCCATCTTGGCTATCAGGAGCAAATGTTAGGGAAATGAGACATATATTTAGTTTTTGCATAGTAAAATTTTTCTCATAATAAGAATTTTAGTCTTTTTTAAGTTAATTGTTCACATCCTTCCTCAGTAATGATAATAGTTTCTTCTGATTGGGCGACATAAACTCCTTTCTTCTCTGATAATACATAATGGGCTTGTAATTTACCTTGTTGCACTAATTCTTGCAATCCAAAAGCTACTCCTAATCTAAATTCCTTAGCTAGCCATCTTTCTGCAAATGGCAATGTTTTATAATTCTTATTTACAAATCCCAAAATCTGCTTAGAAGTTTTTCTTCGTAAAGGTACTCTGCCAGAATAAGGATTAATCTCATAAATGTATGAATTTTGTGTATTGTGAACAGAACCTTCTCCAGTACTAGCAAATATTTCGATTGAAAAAACATCCCCCTCTTCCATTGCATCTCCACCTTGAGAACCTAATTCGGGAAGCTGCTTTTTACCATGTACTGTCCATTTTTCAATCTGATGACCTCCTAACTCTCTTATTGGATTGTAATTAAACCCTTTCACAATATCTTCAATCTTTTTCCCGAGATCTCGAGTGTTTGTTTTTGGTTTTGCCATCATTTTAGCAGCATCAAGCGCTACATCAGTTGCTTGTACTATATTTTCAAGGTTTTTATCTTGACTGAGATTCACTGTAAAAGCTGTATCTACAATATATCCTTGAATATGAACGCCTAAATCGATTTTAATTACATCTCCTTCTTCAATTTTTAATCCGTCATCCTTTATCGGAGAAGTATAATGTGCTGCGATATTATTTAAACACAAATTAACAGGAAAAGCACATAATCCCCCCAATTCCACAATTTTAGTTTCAGCATCATCTATTAATTGATATACACTCGTTCCCCCCTTAATCTTCGGTTTGATATATTTTTTTACTTCTTGAGCTATTTCTCCTGCTTTTTTTAAGGAATCAATCTTTATTTTTTCCTCTTCTTCTTTTTCTAATTCTTCCTTACTTTTTTCTTCTTTATTTTCGCTTTTTAAATTTTGATTCTCATTCATTGAAATTACTAATACGGATTTTGATAAAAATATTTTTTAAATAAGTAT
>JBHLNK010000023.1:0-41895 GCA_048941625.1 Promethearchaeota archaeon
TCTGATTCGCCATAACATTTAAATAACTCTTCAGATATTATATTATCTAAGACACTTTACTAATAACTTCAAAAAAAGTTAAAAATTTAAATTTTTAATGTTTTGAATAAAAACGTTGGAGGAATAAAAAATGGCTAAGAAAAAACATTCGTTTGCGTGGTCACCAATCAGGAGATTAATGAAACAACAAGGTGCGAGCATTGTTGCTCGAAATGCAGTCGATTTATTGATTGATCATTTAGAAAAGACTGCAACCGCATTAACCGAACAAGCAAGAACCTTTACCATGCATGCGAATAGAAAGAAAATTACCAAGAACGACTTACTTCTCTCAATTAAATACAAATAAAGAAGTAGTTGTCTAAAAATATTTATTTTAAATTTTTTTTTTCTTTTTTATTTAATAATTTAATCTCTTCTAAAGTTAGAAATTTTTAATTCATTAAAATCAATCAATTTAGAAATATCGAAACTGAGATTGATTTCATAACATTTTCAATTTTTATGGATTAGGGGGAATCGAACCCCCATAAAACAATTCAGCATTGTTCGTCCTACCATTAGACTATAACCCAACCAGATTAGCTATCTAATCAAATGATCTTTCTTAAAGATCATTCCGCGCGACTACTTATCTACTCCACAGTACTTATATGAAAGTTAAAATATACTATCTTATCTTTTTATTTAAATCTTTGCTATAAACTCTATTTAGACAAATCTACCTTACTTTTGAGAGACCTAAATGATACTGATGCCATTCCTGAGTCTTATTTCTTCTCACACCTTTTTAACAGCATCATCTTTTAGTTAGTAATATTAAGCTGAATATAAGTTATGATTGAAATCATATTAATTCTAAAACAAGATACCCTTTTAGCATTGAGAGCGATAATAAGGTGTTACCTAACACTATTTGAAACGAGTATCCATGACTCGTACCATTGCATACCTTTCTCTTTTACGATTTGGGCCATTTATTTTGAACCACCATTTTTTAAAGGGTATACTTATAGATTATTGTAGAATATTTAAAAATTATCGTAAGTGAAGATTTTAAAAGGGTTTAAACTTTTTCTATTCTGTTTCCTAATCGATAAAAATTGAAATCCCCTCCAGTAGTCCATATTATAGGGTGTATTTTCCTCCAATCAAGTTTTAAATTATCATCTTCTTCAGTAATATATCTATAGCCTACATATGATTTCACAACTCTACCTACTATCCCTTCATTACGTTCATAATCAAGAACTTCATGCACTTCACATTCAATATTAATAGGGCATTCTCGAATCATTGGTGCTGTTTTAAGCTCACCATAAAAATTATCAAAAAGACTACTTTTATCAAAATCTCTTCCAGATTTACTTCCACAAATATTTGTTTCTTTAACAAGATCTTCCGAGGGGATATTCACACTAAAACTCATATTTTCACGAATACCAATTGCGGTATAGCGTGATTTTGATAAACTAAAAAAGATATATTTTCCAAAATCAAAAGGACAACTGTATCCTATGACAAGATAATTTGGTTTCCCATTAACGAGAGCTCCCACCAAAATTACAGGTAAGGGACTTAAGAGATTTCCATCAATTTCTCTTTTATCAAGGTTATGGTTTCCCATTTAAATCCATTTTTAAAATTAATATATATAATAGACATAACTAGCATAAATAGATGAAATTTATGAAGTTAAAATGAAGTTTGTACTATCTTTAGTTATTAAGTTTCAATTAAATTTATGATTTTAGCGAATTAATGCTTTGATAATGGATTTTAAATGATTTTCTATTAAATATCTATCAACACAAAGATTATTTTAAATCTAAGATTATAAATATTGGGAATTGAGTACTAATTAAAAAAGGAATTAAAAGTAATCATGACCAAAACTAATGAAATAACGGTAAATGGAGAAGCAAAACGAATTCTTTTTCAATCAATGGAGCTAATAATGAATAATATACAGGCTAACATTGAGCATTTAGATGACAATTTCAAATATACTCAAAAATTCATTGATTTAGTGCATGATGGATTAATAAATAAACGTAAATTTTTCTTACTGGCTTCCGGAAGAAGTGCTTTCATCTTACAATGCTTTGCTACACGTTTAGTACACTTAGGAGCTGAAGTTTATATGGTTACAAATCTAGCAAGTATGCCTGCTTTAGATAAGTCAGATATTTTGATTGTTCTCTCTGGATCAGGTACAACTGGGATTGTTGTTAGTTTGCTTAATAATTATGTGAACACTGTTAAGCCATATGGAATTGTTACCATTACTAGTCATCCTGAAACAGTAATTGGGCGTATTGGAGATATAACTATCAAATTGAAAGGAAGGTCAAAACGAGATAAAGTCATCGGAGATACGGCAGTATTAGCTCCAGAAGGGACTATGTTTGAAATTGCCGCATTTTGCTATTTAGATGCTATTATAGCAGAATTAGCAATAAAAATGGGAAAAACAGATAAAGATATGTTGGATAAACATTCACAGAGTACTTAGCTTAATTATTCTTTTAATAATTATTCAGAAATTTTTAGAGTTCTCCTAAATTTTAATAAAAGTAATAAAATGAATTATTTAAATAAATATGCGCCGATTTATAGTGTTTTTATGAGAATTATAATACAATGATTAAGAATCTCCAAATCGGCGCACACTTTATATTATCATTGCTCCAATTGCCGCAGAAAATTCTGAGTTTTTTAAAAATATAGCTTTTTTTTGATTAATTTTACACATCATAAATAGGATTTTCTGTAGGACTTTATTATCTCTTAAGAATCCTCCGGAAAACACTATTTCTGTGACATTTCTATTAGAAGCCATAAGTATAGCTATTGTTCCTAAATTTTCTCCTATTAAACAAATAAAAGAATTTAAAAAATCCTCCAGTTTCAAATTTTTCATATTGAAATTTTTTGTTATTTTACCTAATGAAGCAGCAGTGAACTCTCTGAAAAGTAAGTCAACTCGGGTATCTTCAGGTTCATAAATATCTGAAACTTTTAAATCTAAATTATATCTAACTCCCTTTTTTGCTAGATTAACAGCTTTATGAAAATCTTGCTCTCCTGATATCAATTTCATTATTCCCATAAAAAATCCTCCTCCAAGAGCAGAACCTCCAATATGTTCAAATTCTCTGTCTTTTAAGAGGATCGATGTTCCGGTACCGATTGTCACTATTAACGATCTAGAAAGATCCTTGTTTTTTTCCAAACGGTATAAAAATTCAACACCTTTAGCATTTGCTTCGAATTCGTCAATTAGAATTGAATCAGTCTTCTTAGAAAATTCTTGATATAATGGAAAGCATTTACCTCCGGTGAAACATATATTTGAAACCTTCTCTTTTTTGGAATCTAAAAAATTTTTGATTATCGAAATACTTTCGGAAGTTGGAAAAGAATTTAAAATTATCTCATTATTGTCTAAGTAAACTAATTTTGAAAGGGTTTGCCCCATGTCTATTCCAATTTTATTCGAATGAATTTTCATATTTTCATTTAAAGAAACCTTTATCATTCTATTTATCACTTAACTTAAAATTCTATTCTTACATTAATTTATATTATTAATCTAATAAATGAATTTTGTAAGCTTATTTTATATGTCAACACTTTCAAAATCAGAAAAACTAGAAGTAGCATTAAGTAAAGGTAATACCCCAAGAGAAAGTTTAAATGATGGAATTGAAAATCTTGGAGGAATTTCAAAATTTATTGAAAAGGATGATCAAGTGTTTATTAAATTTAACTTAACTTTACCTGGTGGTTTTCCATTAAACACTAATTTGGATGTATTAAAAGAACTTATTCTCTTATGTAAAGAAGCGGGAGCTAAAAGGATCTATCTCGGTAGTTTTCCAGTAAAAGGAATCTCCATTAAATATATATCAGATTTACTGGATTTAAAAGAAATTTTTAGTTCCTTTGGAGCGGAATTAGTTTTTTTTGATAATAGTAATTATTATGAAGATAAGAAAATTGAATTGGATCAATTAAAAAAAATTAAATATCAATCTTTAACAAAGGTTCAAATAAGGGAAAATGAATTTATGATTCCAAACGAAATTCTTAACTCAAATAAATTTATTTCTGTTAATCAAATAAACGTTAATCCAATTTTCAAGCTCAATTTATCTCTCCTTAATATATATTCAATTACGCCCTCAAAGTATCGAAAAATAAATACAAATAAACATAATATTAATGATTATCTTTACAATGATCAATATAAACAAGAACTAATTACAAAAATTTTAGATGTATATGCTATAAAAAAACCAGATTTAGTTATTAATGATCTTTTCTATGTTTTAGAAGGAGCAGGACCGTATATCTATAAAGAATCCGAGTTAAGAAAAACAGGTTTTATGGTAATCGGAAGAGATGCAATTGCTGTTGATAGAATTACAATGAATCTAGTAAATCTTGAAGAAGATGAATGCATTTTAATAAAAAATGCTAAAAAGAGATACTCTTTAGACCAGAATCCTTTAGACATAAAAATTATTGGAGAGGACCTTGAGGATTCAAAAATTAATATTAATCAGTGTATTTCATCAATTCAAGACTTAAAAGTTCATAATATTGATATAAAGTCAGGCAAATATTGCTCTGGATGTTTTCTAAAAGCATATCATCTATTAAATATTATGAAGACCTATATGGTTAAAGACCTTAAATATAATTTTGACAATCATTTCCTAATCGGTGATAAACCACCAGAGCCGGAGATTAGCGGGAATACTTTTATTTTTGGAGATTGTGCGGTTAATAGCACAAGAGCTTATAAGTTCAGAAAAATAATAAAAGAATCGAAAAAAAAATCACTTGGAGAGATTAAGAATAAAATAATAAAAGATAAATCAAAAAGAGAAAAAAAAACAAAAATAAAGGAAAAGGAAAATAAATACATTTTAGAAGTTTCTGGTTGCCCTCCTAATATATTTAGTAGTTTAGATTTAATTCTGAAATATTATGGTTATAAAAATGCTCCCAATTTGCATTTTTTTACGGAAACAAATGAAAGTTGGATTAAAGGCAAAAGCAGTGAAAATTTAAAAATTTGGGAGGGGTTATAATCCTTTGATTAATCAACAATTTAAAAATAATTGGTTGAAAATATTGAATTTTAATAGAAATCGAGAAATTTTAAAGCAACCAAGCAAAACTGATGAAGTTGTAAGAATCCCATTAACACCCTTTACCTTAAATGCCAATTTATTGTATTATTTGTTTGAAATTTTATATCCGAGATTTATAAATGATCAAAATAATATCTTGGATATAATTTTAACTGAAACAGAAAAAAAAAATAAAGTTGGTGGATTATATTTGTATCAAACTTTAAAAGCAGGAATTCATAGTAATGTAGAATCTTTACCTGAGGACTTAATTAAGATTAAAACTCTAGAAATTGAAGATTTAGATGAGATTTTCAATAAAATTCAAAGAATAATCCTTAAAGAAAAAAAGATTCGGATTTCATCAATTCGAATATTCAAAAAACAAGCTTTAGAATTGATAAATAATCATTGTGAAGGTATTTTAGATTTATCTACATATGATTTCTTTAGTCGAATAACTAATTTAATTCAAAACTTTATCCAACAAGACCTATTTTTGATTTATCCCGAACCCGTTTTTATCAAATTTATTAAAAAAAGCTTAAAACTGTTAAAAGGTTTACAAATACAAAGTATTATAAAGCTTATTGAAGAAATACTACCTGAATTTAGAATTGCTTTATTCCTAGGAGGAGCATATCTGGACATAGTTGTTCTTCTGCAAAAAAAAATTACAAAATCAGGCACTTTAGATTTAAAAATAAAAATCTTTACTTCGGAAGAATTAGGAATTGAAATTGATAAATCTAATATAAATAATAATTTAGGGGCAATCCAAAAGAAATTAAATACTGTAAATGTTTATTATTTTAATCAAACTGACATTATTTCTTTCTTATCTGATTTCTTTGAATTAATGATTCCAGTAAAAAGAAATAATATAAAATTTCTACTTCAAAAAATTTTATTCGGATATCGTAGTTTTGAAAAACATTGGAATATTATTCCACGTCCTGCTATTTATAACACTTTAGTAAGATTCATTGTTAGAGTAATGGGTTTAAACTTAAATCTAAGAAAAATATCGCATTGGGCAATACCAGAACTAATTTTCAATTATATTAATTTATTTATTGGGTTAAATTCTAAGGTTTTAATTATTTTAACTAATATTAGAAAAGATAAGGAAAAAAAACTTGTAAATAGTATTTCAAAACTCACTTGTGAGCAGATTCTTTTACTTGAGTCTGAACAAAATATACTGAAAGAAATAAAAATAATGAAAAAAGAAGATATTTTTATAGAATCCCCTTTTATATCAATAGATTCAATAAAAAAATCATTTTCTACAACTTTAGGATATATTTCTAGTATAATAGTTATAGATAAATTCCTTATTCAAACTTTAATTAAGAATTTCCTAATCAAATCGACTAAATTCTCCATATTTCCAAAAATCAAAACTCTTAAGCTTCTTAAGGACAATAGATATTTCAAGATATATCCTGAGTTTCCTCCTTATAAATTTCTTATAAAAAAAAATTCAAGATCGATTCTAAAGCTAATTTTGCCAATTTTTATCGATAAGCATGAATTTTAATATTTAATATAAATAATTTTGTTTTAATTATTACAATAAACCTTTTGCAATTAGTAATTCAGCATTCAAAATCGCACCTCCAGCAGCTCCTCTAATTGTATTATGACTTAGTGAGACAAATTTAAAGTCAAAAACATTATCTTTTCTTAATCTTCCAACACTAACAGCCATTCCTTTATCTATGTCTCTATCTTTTTTCGGTTGAGGTCTGTCGAAATCCTCTAAATAAATAATAGGATGTTCTGGAGCAAAATATAATCCAAGTTCTTGTGGGAGTGATCTAAATTCATTCCAAATTGCAATAATCTCTTCTTTTGAAGGTTTATTATCTTTAAATTTAACATTTACACTTGCCATGTGTCCATCAGAAACAGGAACTCTCGTACAAGTTGCACTTATTTCTATTGATTCGTTATTTTCGATTCCATTAGAACCAACTCTCCCTAAGATCTTGGAAGGTTCTTTTTCCGTTTTTTCTTCCTCTCCATTAATAAATGGAATGATATTATCAATTACATCTAAGGATGCGACTCCTGGGTACCCTGCGCCAGAAACGGCTTGCAAAGTTGTAACAATCAATTTATTAATTTTAAAACCTGCTTTTTCTAATGCAAAAATAGGGGTTAAATAACTCTGAAGCGAACAATTTGGCTTAACGATAATGAAACCCTTTTTAAAACCATGATTCCTTTGTTGAATGGGGATTATATTCAAATGTTCATGGTTGATCTCTCCAATTATCATGGGTACATCAGGAGTCCAACGATGAGCTGAATTATTACTGATTACAGGAAATCCATTTTCGGCATACTTATATTCTAGTGCTTTTATTTCTTCTTTTGAGGGTAAAGAAATAGCAGAAAACACTAAATCTAAATTATTAGGTATTTCATCGAAATCTTGAACATCTCTTACAATTAGATCTTGTATATCTTTTGGAATGGGAGAGGACATATGCCACTTTTCTTTAACAGCTTCTTTAAAAGGCTTTTCTGCTGATCTAGGTGAAGCAGCTACATCAATTACACGAAAATTAGGATGATTTTGTAATAATCTAATATAATTGGTGCCAACAATACCTGTAGCTCCTAAAATCCCCACATTATACTTTTTCATTATTATAATTATAGAATATATATTTTATTGATAAAAATGATTAAGTTTTAGATTATAATCAATATCCGCATATATTTTTTACGTGTAAATTATTTTAATTTTGATAAATTTTTATTTTTTAAAATCAATAAGTAAGTAGAACAAAAATTTATGAGATTCTCAATATGCCAGGACCTTTTGATGAGTTAGAAAAAGAAGCTGAGAATTTAGAAAGACAATCAAAAGAAGAATTTAACAAGAAAAATTTTATACTCGCAATTTCCTTATTGGAAGAAGCAAAAGAAATGTATTCTAAATTAGGTTACCAAGGGAAAATGGGTATGATTGATAGGCGTATATTCCAATTAAAAAACGTAGTAAAATTTTCTCAACAAGATAGCGAGATTAAAACAAAGGGGGAGTTAGAGCTTAAAAAACAAGTAGACCAGGTTTTGAAAGAGAAAGAAAGACATGGTGATAAGAAATTGGAAGAAACAAAAGCACTTTCTCCAGAGATGAGTAGAAATTTAGAAAAAATTGATCTAATTTTAGAAAAAGCTGAAAAAGAAGAAAAATTAGGGAGATTTTCAAGAGTCATTGGAAGATATGAATATATACTTAAGTTATATAAATCCATTCCTAGGGATGTTGCTAATTTTACAAATAAAGTTTATGAAATTGAAAAAAAGTTGTCATACCTACGTCAAAAGTTATAAAATTAACTCGAATTTCATTGAAAAAAATAAAAATTGATATATAATGAATAATCCTTTTAACAAATTTTATCATGTCCCCAATTCAAAAGAACTTCTTGACATAGCATTTAAAAAAGCTATGAGGAGTTCTGCTCAAGTTTCCAAAAACGCACCAATCCTGATTAAAGCTAAAAAGAAAGAGTCATTGCGTATAAAGGTTGCTATAGAAGAACTCATTGAAAGAATACTTAAAATTATTAAAATGGTTCCAGTTATAGATGATCTTCCTGAATTCTATAAGGAATTGGCAACAATTTTAGTTGATATTGATAAATTAAAGCTAACCCTCGGCAAATTAAATGGAATCTTGCCTATTTTAAGGCAACTAGAACGAGAATACACACGAAACTTAGCAAGAATTGAAAATCCAAAAGAAGGTGATCAGCTTCGTAGAGCTGTTTTTGGAAGAGTTTCCTCCATAATCAACAAACAGAATAAAAATTTAACTTTTTTAAATAATATTAGAGGAGATTTAAGAGAAATACCTTCAATTGACTATACTGCTCCTTGTGTAGTTGTAGCAGGATATCCTAATGTAGGCAAAAGCAGTATAGTCAAAAATATCTCAACAAATAAAAAAATTGAAGTTCAAGAATATCCATTTACAACTAAGAAGTTAAATATGGGACATTTCGTAATCGATAGAAAATTTGATAGTATAAAAATACAACTTCTAGATACACCTGGTATCTTAGATCGCCCAATGGCGAAAAGAAATCAAATAGAATTGCAGGCTATCTTAGCATTAAGATTAATCTCAGATCTAATAATATATGTTTTTGATCCTACTCCTGCTTCAGGTTATAGCGTCAAATCTCAAATTGAATTGAATCACGAAATAAAGAGCATGTTTTCAGAAGAATCTAATATTGAATTTATTATTGTATTCAATAAAATGGATTTAGCGAAAGATTCAGAGATCCAATATTTGAAAGAAAAATTGAAAATTAAAGAAAATGATTTTTATTTAACAAATGCACTAACTGGAGAGAATTTGGATAAGATAATAAGTAATCTGAAAGAAAGATATAGAGGTAGTGAAACATAATTATTTTAGGATTGGATATTGGAGGCGCCAATACGAAAGTAGCACTAGTACAAACTAAAAAGGAGAAAATAGTTGAATCTTATTCATATATAGAATATTTTCCATTCTGGGAGAATGCAATTTCAAAAATTACAGATATGTTGAATAGAATCATTAAAAATATAGTTGATAAAAATAACTTCGATCTGGATAAGGTAAATTATGTGGCCATAGCAATTACAGCAGAACTTTCTGATGCATTTCAAACCAAAAGAGAAGGTATATTAGTAATTTTAGATGCTCTTGAACAAGTATTTGACATTTCAAAAATGAGATTTATTACCACTCAAAATAAATTCATTGATTATGAATCATCAAAATTAAATTATTCTTTAATTTCTGCTGCTAATTGGGTGTCCACAGCTTTATTTTTAGGAGAATTCATCAATCAATGCATATTAATTGATGCGGGGTCTACAACAATAGATTTAATCCCAATTATTGATTCTGTACCTGTTTCAAAAGGAAAAGATGATATTTCGCGTCTAATCAACCATGAATTGATATATACAGGAGGATTAAGAGCTACAATCCCTTCTATTACACACTATGTTCCATATAAGAACCAAAATGTACGCATTTCCTTTGAAAAATTTGCTTTAGTTTCAGATGTTCATAGAATTCTAAAAAATATAACGTCAGAAGAATATTTGAATGATACTGCTGATAATCGTTCTAAGTCTCTAGAAGATTGCTATGCTAGACTCTCTAGAATTATTTGTATGGACCTTGAAATGATATCAAAAAATGAATTAGACTTAATAGCTAAATATATTTATCAAAAACAATTAATGATTATTACAAAGGAAATTAGAGTGTTTATGGACAACTTGATCCTTAGATTTCCTGAATTTAGAAAAAATCCCACATTTATAATAACAGGCTTATCTGCTGAGTTTCTTATAAAAAAACCTCTTAAAGATTTGGGATATACAAATATTTTAAGATTAGAAGAAATAACAAAAATTTCCGACAATATTACATCATCAGCTTTTGCTGTTGCGGGAGCATTATTCAATCAATTATTAAATATGTGAGAAAGAAAATGAATGATAAAACTGCCATATTCAAAATTGGAGGTAAAATTTTAGAAAATATTGAAAATTTGAATTCTACTATTTCTCAATTCAAACAACTGAATATCGAGAAGTTGCTAAACAAAATAATATTAATTCCTGGAGGCGGATCGTTCGCAAATTTTATAAGAAAAGTATATAGTGAACTTAAATTCACCGAAGAGATTGCTCATTGGATGGGAATTATCTCAATGAACTATAATGGATTAGAATTAAAAAATAAGTTCCCTGAATTGGACATAATTGAAAATTTTAATAAGTTAAAAAAGTCAGATAAAAGTATTATAGTTTTTTTACCATATGAATTTTTAAAGGAACAGGATAAATTACCTCATAGTTGGGATGTTACCTCTGATTCAATAGCAATATTATTAGCAAAAGAATTAGGTTTAAAAGAATGTTTCCTGATAAAAGATGTAGATGGAATATTAAACAATAAGAACGAATTACTCAAAGAAATTTTAACAACAGAATTTGAAAATTTAAAGGAAAAGGGCAAGATTTATGAGGTTAAATCTAATGTTGGAGAATTAAAAGAAAGATCAACCCCAATTGATTTGTATTCAATAAACTTAATTCATGACTACAATATTTCATGCATCATATTAAATGGTTCCAAAAATCTGAATAGGATTCTAGATTATTTTAAAAAAGAGAAACAAGATGAAAAACTCTATACCAGAATAAAATAGGCGTCATTTAAGGAACTATATGTGATATTTAAACTATTTTCTATAAAGGTCGTAAATAAAATTAAAGTTTTAATTAAATTGAATTTAAATTATAATTAATATAATATTTAAAGTCAATTTCAATTAAGAGTGAATTCAAAATGGATGAAAGTGAGATGAGAAAGAATGCAGAATTTCTCATAAATAACATGAAAGGGATGGATATTCCGGGTTCTACCACTGTAAATATTAGATACAGGAATATGGTTAATTTTGCTAAAGTTTATGGTATTACTAATCCAAAATATGTTGGACCAGAAGAAGAAGGGGTTGTAGCGTGTCATGCATTTGCTAATTATTATACTATCAAAGCAATATACAAGTTACTTTTAGGATTCAAATTGATTCAGGATGGCAAAGAACGAGGGATTATGCTTGATCCTGGTAAACTTTTACATGCAGGGAACAGATATAATTGGGAAGGATGTGTGGATGTTAGACCAGGAGATAAACTAACAGTAACCGGAAAGTGCGTTGATGTCAAGTTAGTTGAGAAAAATATGATGATGTTTGCGGATTTTTTAGTACATGTGAAGAACCAAAATAATGAACCAGTATGCAATATTACAATTTCTGCAGGATTTCGTAAAGGAGGGTATTAAAATGGTTAAAATTTCAGATTTAAAAGTTGGACAAGTATTAAAGGGTGAGTTTGAAGGAATTACAAGGGATCTATTAAAACAATATGCTAAAGCTTCAGGAGATTCAAATCCTATTCATACTAATGATGTTGTGGCAGAACGAGCAGGACTTAAAGGAGTTATTGCACATGGGTTGCTTAGTTTTGGCTTTATCACAAAAATGTTTGAAGAATTTCTCGAACATGGAAAATACGGAAACATTATTGATGCAAAAGTACAAATGAGAGGAATGGTAAGAGTCGGAGATAAATTAATAACTGAAGCAACGATTAAAAAGATTGAAGGTAAAAGAATTTTCTTTAATGTGGTACAAACCACTATAACTAAGGTTGATATAAAAGATAAAGCTGGTAATATCGTAAAGCAATTTGAAGCGGGGGAAAGAGGTTACATTTCTGAAAAAGATATTAATAAAGACTTAGTAAAGATTAAAGATGTCCCAGAAGGAGTTTTGACTTATCGAGAACGAGTCGCCACTCCTGGAGAAGTAATAATTGAATTATTTGAATAATTTTTATATCCTATCCATAAATATTTTTTTATTTTTATTGAAATTCAAAATTTATTGAAATTCCTTACTCAGATTTTTTTGATTCTTCACATAATTATTTTAAAAAAAATTATTATATACTACTTTGATAGAGAGATATTTGTAGTTAAAATTTAAAAAACACAATTTTTAACCTACCACTTTGACAACTGACGAACCATTTGATTCCCAAGAACCATTAGATACCGAAAAAATTCAAAAGTTAATCCTAAATGGTTATAATGAACAAGCTGCCGAAGAATTATTCAGCATAATTGAGGATTATAATAATCATTCTGATAAAGAGCTCATTTATCGAAGTTTGAGTCTTTTAAATTTGATCTGCGATAAATCTCCTTCTATTTCTATAAGAGTAATTAGAAATATTAATCAATTCATTAATGATGTAGATTCTTGGATTAGATTAGTTTCTTTAGAAATCTCATATCAAATTAGCTTGTTTAGACCTAATCTATTAATTGAATTACTTGAAAAAATTCGAGGACGTTTGTACGATCATGATCCATCTGTAAGAAGATTAACTGTAAAAATCTTAGGTAATCTTATTTTATCCTTACATATAGATCTTGAAGATTTACAGGAAATTATTGATGAGTATACTGAAAAGCTAATGGATAATGATTGGAAAGTAAAACTTAATGTAATTAAGACAATTCAAAAGATTTTAAATCAAGATTATAGAAAAATTAAGAATTTAGAACCATTGTTGTCGATGGTAATTATTAATTTACGAGATGAAGATGATGATGTTGCTAGAGCTGCGGCTGAACTTTTAAAAATTCATGGAACATATTTCTTAAATAAAGAAAAAATCTTTTATATCCTTCTTAATCTACTTTACAATGAGGAAAATAGAGTTAAAGAGCTTATCATCTGGCTTTTTGGAGAAATAGGAAAGGAGAAATCATCCGAAATCATCTCAATAATACCAAAATTAATTAATTTATTGAAAGAAAAGGATTATCGAATTCAATTAAAAGTAATTGAAGCTTTAGTTAATATTGCGGAAAATAACTTTGATCAAATTTGGGCAAATTTATTGCACTCTATTTTAGAAACAAGTAATCAAAATTATCAAAATTCATTAATAAACGCTATTTATCATCTATGTCGCAAACATATTACTGATATCTTTTCTTATTTATTTGAAGAATTAGAAAATCCTTCTGAAAATATTAGATACGCTATTTCCTTAGTTTTTAAACGTTTATTTGAAGAGTATCAAATCGAAATAGAGAATGAAATTACCAAAATTTTATATCAACTAGAATCTCGATTTTGGCGAGAGAGAAATAAAACTATAGTATTATTGCAAAAAATCTGTCTTATTTTAGAAAGTAAAAAGATTGCTGTATGGATTACTATTGAGCTTAATAAAACTTTAAAAGTTGAAAAAGATCTTGAAGTTAAACAAGAAATCCTTTATACATTAGAAAATATTCGCCATAGTTATCCTGAAATTGATGATTTAATTGAAAGAATTAACAATGAATTATTTATGTTTCAAAAAAGGATATTAGAATTTCAGAGAATTCCTGCTCAATTTAGAGAAAAACTTAATTCTTACATTCAAAACTTCAAATTCAATGTTACTGAAGTTCAATTAAATGAAAAATATAACAAAATATTAAGAAAAATTAAGAAATTTCATCAAATTCTAAATAAATTTGAATATAAAAGGTTAGCGTTTGATCTAATTGAAGAATGGGAAGAAACTAGAGTTCAAATCATTGAGGAATTAAGTATAATTAAAGGATTTATCTCTGAAATTTGTGAAGAAAAGAAATCAGAATTTGTATCAGATCTAAAAAAAGATGTCAATGTTATAATTGATCGTATTAACATTTTGAAAGCAGAATTTGAATATATAAAAGAAAATAAGTTAGAAGTTGATTTTGAATCAAATCTTTCAGATGTTGAACAATTGAATATTGAGGATGACAAACTTAAGTATATTGCTCAAATTAGGAACAAACTCTTTAAACTAGATGGAGACATAAGGGAATTATTAATAAAAAATGTGGAATTTAATGTATATTTTAAAGATCTATTGCAAAAATGGGTTGAGACTAAAATTGAAATTCAACAATATCTTAATGATTTAGATCGCCAAATTAAATTAATGAAAGATAAATTAATTGATTATCTTATACAAGCTGAACCGATAAGTCTCCAGGATGATTCAAAACGTATTGCTGGAATGAATACAGAATTAGATTTTCAACTACTTCAAGGTCACATCCAATCGATTATATCTGAAAGAATTGAAGGAATGAAAAGATTAAATAATGACTTTGAGATATTAAATGCTAAAATTGAATTTTTAATCAAGAAGAATGAATTTTTGGATATTAAAAGACTTATTGAAATGAATTCCACACAAATTCAAACATATATTGAAGAAAGTGAATCAAAATTTGATGCTATATTAGAAAAAGAAAAAATTTTTGAAGATAATAATATCTTCAATTTGTATATTAGACCTTATCTAAATAAATTTAATGCTTCGAAAGAATTATTAATAAATAGGCTAAAGAATTTTATTAGAAAATCAGAAAATAGACTTTATTTAAACCAAATTAAACATTATCTCAATATAATTAATCCGATTGCTTTAGATTTGCTCTCTAATTATATTAAATTAGATATAGAGCAATTAAGAGATTTGATTCTTAAGTTTATTGGAAAAAATAAGTTAAATGCGAAAATTCTGAATGAAAAACTTTATTCCCAACAATTTGAATCTGAAATAACAGACTCAAAAGAAATTCTATTCTTTAAAAATATAAAAACAATTGGCTCAGAAATTTATCTTAACTTTAAATTAACTAATCCTTCAAATTTTGATTTTAAAGATTTGCAAATTTCTCTTAAGGTCCCTTCTTATCTAAACTTTCAACGTAAAGAAAGTTTTCCAAAATTTCTTCATATTAACGAATTAAAGCCTGGAAAAATCTTTAAGTTCAATTATGTCCTTAAAGTTGATAAACAAAAGGAACTTAAGAAAAATTTATTTGATCCTTCAGCAGATGAAATTAAACTCGATTTATATTACAAAGATCAATTTGAAATTCCAAGAAAAACAACAAAACATATAGATTTATTTATTCCGTAATATTTCAGGAAGTATAGATTTTTTCATGATTTTTAGACATATCATAAATTTCGATTTTCATTTATTTACAGATTATAACCTTATATAAGAAATAATCGTATTTTTTAAACTAGTTTATTAATTTTTTCAATAAATTATATTAAAAAAATTAATATATTCATAGTTCTAAATTAACCTACAAGTAAAATATTTAAAATAAGTGAGGTGAAGGATGCAAGAGTTAGAGAGTTATCGATTGACTCTACAGACAAAATTATTCGGTTGAAATTGTAAATTGGATTCAAAAAAAATACAAAAGCTTCTTAAAAAAGCAGGATTATACGGAGATATTGAAGATTCAGCCCTTATTCCTGTACCAAACAGTAATTTAGTCATAGCAAAAAATATTGACATTTTTACTCCAATTATTGATGAACCTGAAATAATGGGCGAAATCGCTGCTGCTAATGTTACTAATGATGTTTTTGCATTAAATGTTCCAGAAATATCTGGTATGCTTGTTTTTTTAGGTATTAAGAAAAATACGCCTATTCATATAGCAGAAGGAATACTAAAAGGAATCAAAAATTTTATGGAGAACAAAATAAACTCCAAAATCCTTGGAGGACACACAATATATTCAGAATGGCCATTAATTGGGGGAGAAGCTTCTGGATTCGTAGAAAAAGATAAAATTATTAAAAAAGATTATGTAAAGGAAGGGGATAAAATAATTCTTACAAAACCAATTGGAAACCAAGCTATAATGGCAGCATACCGTCTACAAAAAAACAATCCTGACCTTTTAGAAAACTATTCTATGACTGAAATTGACAAATCCATAGCCCTAGCAACTAAATTAATGATAACACCGCTTCAAGATGTGGTTAAAACAATATACTCCTATCCTGATGTTTCATTTATCCATTCTATGACAGATATTAGTGGGTTTGGGCTCGCTGGACATTTAAGAGAACTGCTTCAAAATTCACGTTTGTCAGCGATCATAGAAAAAATACCTAGTATAAAACTAACAAACGACTTAGCTTTTGAATTTGGTTATAAATATGATGAATGTGAAATGCCTGAGACTGCTGGAGGGATGCTTCTAGCTGTTGATGAAGCTTTTGCCGAAGAATTTTCACATGAACTTTCTAGACAACATGGTGTGAAGAACTGGATTATTGGTAAAATCGATAACATAAATAAACCTCAATATGTTCGGGTTTCTTATAATGTTGAACATGTTGAAATCTCAAAAATTTAACGATGTCAATGAAATAAACAAAAAATATAATTTTAATTGTTTATGGAGAGCTCTGTTGCACGACAGCATCGAAAATTGTTTGTAGTTTTTATAAGTAATTCTAATTTCATTTATTTTGCTTAATTTTCATAATTACATTTATTTAAGAATTCGATAAATAATATCGAAAAGATTAATTAACAAGTAATTGTTTTTTATCATATATTTAATTTATCAATTGATGAAATATATTTACACAAGTGAGGTGAATATGAAAAACACTGAATATAGATTAACGTCAGATGTTAAAATACATGGATGAAGCTGTAAGCTCGGGCAAAACGACTTAAACCAATTATTAGCCAAAGTAGGGCTAGCAGGAAATATTGAAGATGCTGCTATTATCCCCATTCCAAATAGTGATTTAGTTCTTGTCAAAAATATTGATATTTTCACTCCAATTATTGATGAACCTGAAATTGCTGGTGAAATAGCTGCTTGTAATGTCACTAATGACATTTTCGCGATGAACGTTCCTGAGATATCAGGAATGCTTGTATTTTTAGCTATTAGCACAAGAACTCCTATGAAGGTTGCAGAAGGAATATTGAAAGGAATCAAATACTTTATGGAAAAAAAAGTTAATTCCAATGTGGTTGGCGGACATACAATTTATAGCGAATGGCCATTACTGGGAGGAGAAGCTAGTGGATATGTACAAAGAGATAAAATTATTCAAAAGCAAGGTGTTAAAGAAGGAGATCGGCTAATTTTAACCAAACCAATAGGACTTCAAGCAATAATGGCGTCATATAGACTATTAAAAGATTTTCCAGAAATGCTCGAAAACTATTCTAAAGATGAACTCCAAAAATCTATAGATCTTGCTGTAAAAATAATGACTACTCCAAATCAGGATGTTGTAAAAACAATCCATTCTTATGAGGATTTTTCATTTATCCATGCTTTAAGTGATATCACTGGATTTGGATTAGCAGGTCATACTGCTGAAATGTTACAAAATTCAGAGTTATCTGCTATTATTACCACGATTCCTTCAATAAAACATTCTAAAGAATTATCTAACGAGTTAGGGTACGCTTTTGATGATTGTTATTGCCATGAAACCGCAGGAGGAATGTTACTTGCTATAACTCCTACTAAAGTGGAAGAATTTACAAATGCTCTTTCTAGTAATAAAATCCCTAATTGGATTGTTGGTACAATAGATAAGGTAAATGCAGGGATCGTTAGGGTAGCAGAAGACGCCCAAAATATTGAACTTACTGAAATTTAAAGATGTCTGTGATATAAGCAGAAACACTTGAAGTGAGTGCTTATTGAGAATTCTGTTGCACAACAGCATCAAAATTATCAATTTTCTAATTTTATCTTAAAGTTTTATATAATTAATATAATCATCATACCAATTGTATTTATTTCGTCCTTTCTTTTTTGGCAATCGAGCATAGAATTCAATATGTTTATATTGTTCATTTTTTGTAATATATTCAATAAAATCACTGGTGGATTTCTCGATTTCATAAATGGGGGTAATTAGATATATGAATGAAAGCTCTTTATGTTTCTCTTCAACAATAGATTTAGCTTCCGAAGTGCTTTGACAGTAAATAGGATAAATACATCCAGACTTCAGAGAAGATAAAATTAATTTTAATTCTTTTTTACTTACTTTTGGAGCATTTTTATCTATTATTATGATACCTTTTTTTATTTCCACAATTTATTTAGAAATATTTATTTTTTTAATCCTTGATTTTTCCATTTAATCTGAGTATGATTTCCCTTATTTCATTTAATGCCTTTTCAGCTAATTTTTCTCCATTTTCGATATTAAACGCAGTAATAGACACTTCTACTTCAACAGAAAGTCCGACGCGAGGATGAGTTTTTATCCAAAGTTGAGGATACTTCTCTTCTAATTTGGTGATATAAGGAGCAATCTGAGATTCACCAATTTCCATGAAACTGAAACCTTTTTCTACAAATTTCCCTTTCTTTTCTTTTAAGATTGGCACAATTATATTTCTAAACATAGCTTTCATTTCTGCTGGTACTCCCGGCAAGATAAAAATGGTTATATCTCCTTCTATAATTTTAACTCCGGGTGCAGTACCTACAGTATTAGGTAATGGTTTGGAACCATTTGGTAAGTAAGCCATCTTTTCTCTTTCTTTTGTCATACCTTCAAGCTTTAAAAGCCCCTTATGATAAGCACGCTCATAAGTCTTCTTAATGGTCTTATAAGCTTTCTTATTTAGCTCCAAACGCTTATTCAATCCTTTTGCTATCCCCTGCAATGTTAAATCATCAAATGTTGGCCCGATTCCGCCAGATGTAATGATTATATTCGGCTTACGGTTCAAAATATCTTGTAAAGTTTTTGAAATTACTTCTATTTCATCCCCTATCGTAGTAATCCTTTTTACTTGATGACCGAATTTAGTAATTCTTTTTGCCATCCAATTAGAATTTGTATCTAGGGTCTTTCCAATAAGAATTTCATTCCCAATCATCAGGAGTTCAATAATCAAGAGAATTCTCCATAAAAAATCATTAGTATATTTAATTTATGAATTTCATTAAATCTTTCTTTAATGGTTAATATAATAGAATAAAAAAAGTTGAAATTTATTTCTTAATTGGTTATTAAATTAAAATGACAATTGAAATTGATGATGCAGGTACGGGAGATCTTGTGGGAGATGCATTTATTGGATTTCTAAGAATAGAAACCGGAGAATTAATATTTCGTAAAATTTCAGTGGAATTATTCAAAGGAAAAAATTGGGAACAAAAAAAACCTTTAAAGAAAACAGTAGAACTTATAAAAGATGGACTTAGAGAATTGAATTTTCAAAAAGAAAATGAATTGATAAAAATTTGTAGAGGAAATATTTTCGATCAAGTACGAGCATATTTTATAGAAGAAGGAATAAATTATGAGGATACAATAGTTGAAGGTAAATTACAAGATGCTGTAGAAGGAAGATTAGTTGATCATTTGCGAAATGAGTTAGGTGTAAAATCTAAAAGTTTAAATAAGAAAAGCGGAGCAAAACGGTTTTTTATTCTTTTTAACTGGGTTTCTAATGATTTTTATAAGAGAGAAAAATTTGTAAAGTCAGGTTTTAAAAGATGGAATACTATTTGGCGAGATAGAGCTATTGAAAAATATAATAAATTACATAAATTAAGAAGACAAAAGAACAAATAAGCTAATTAATGTTTTTACCTTAACCTTCTTTTTTTGATGATATTATTAATGAGTCCTATAACAGCTAATCCTATAAGTAAGCCTCCTGGGACAGTCATTCCAAGATTTATTGTATTTCCTAAAGTATCAGAATCCATTGGAAGGTACATTTCTTCTTGAGCTAGAAATGGCATCACATTATCCCTGAATTGGGGTAACCAATCAAGAATCATTTCCATAGCTTTATCCTCCAGAGAATTAGCAACCTGCAAGCCATAAGTAATAGCTGAATCACGATCGTTTAACGCATTATACCAATCACTGAGCCCCTCCTTATTAACCAATGAGTATCTATTTGAGATATTCCATAGAGATTCTGCCGATTTTAAAGACATATTTGTTGGTAATACTGGATTGTATCTACCTTGATAACCCACTTCAAATCCATAAATGGTCCCTGCTCTTAATTCAAGAGGAAATCCATATGGATATAAAACTCTTCCATTCGCTGTCCCATTAGCCCACACCTCTAAAAATACAACTCGAGCAAAATCTTCAATTGGCATTCCTTCCCCATCAGGAGGGGGAAGTTTTACTAAATGTGGCATAATATCTTCTTTAAATGATTCATTCCATAACCAATTAAGAATCATGTTTAATTGAAAGTACTCTAGATCAAATGTTATACACAAATTTTCTTTTACAGAGGTGTTATCTTTAGCTTCGATCCAATCATTAATTCCAGTATCATTTGTCAGTGAATGAATATCATTATCATCCCAGAGTTTGTATGCAGAGAATTTAGATATATTTGATGATCTTAAACGACCGACTTCAAAACCATATAAAGGTTCTTCAATTTCATCAACTATAGTACTGAAATCAATTCCTTCTTCATACATAGAACAGTTTGCCCATTGTCCTAAAAAATACATTAAAGAAATATCTATTGTGTCCATTCCCGTATATTCTGGCATAATAGTTGATAGACTTGCAACTAACAAAGGAATTGCAGTTGGTACAAAATATTCCCTATAATAATCAGTCAGTTTTGTGAGTTTAGTCCAAGTTGTATTATATCCTGTGGCTAATTGTAATTCTAATGTAGTATTACCATTTGCTTTATCATATAAATCTAAAAATTCTAGAATTCCTGTACCCATAGTATTATTTCCTACTAATCCTGGCAGTTTATCTGTTCCTTCAATCAATAAAAATTTCGCATTTCCATACCATAAGTTCTGTTGATGATATTCTGAAATACCTTTAATTGGGGGATATCCCATCCCTTCAAGTGCTGAACTGTAAGTTATTGGGATTATTAAAACCCATTGAATCCATCTATCAAAGAGTAAATTTAATGGAACTACACCTAAGACTGCTGGTTCATGCAATGTCATATTTATTAAAAACATAAAGAATGTTGCATTTATAATTGCCTCAACTTCAGTTAATCCTTTTGTTCTAATATCTCTGAGAGCTCTAGGTATTCCTAATTCAGCAACCATTGATTCAACCATCGGTAAAGCCTCTTCTTCTATTCCCAGAAGTCCTTCGTCAACAGAATTAGCAACCATTTGATTAATAAAATCATCAATCAAAATACCACCAGGAACTAACCCTGATCCCAATGCTAGACACACTATCGAAACAATTAGAACCCTTCTTGACAACAACAATCAATTTAAAATTTTTATTCTCCCATTAGGAGTCTTTTTTTAATATTTTGTCAAACATTATTAATATAAAAATCTATATCCTTTCGGAAAAGGATTTTTTATTCTAATTTTCTTTTTCTAATTATCAGGAAAGTTGCTCCAACACCAGCAAAAATCCCTCCAGGTATTGTCAAACCCCAAAGTAGTCCTCCCGATAGAATAGCAGGATTGAATGGTAAATTCATTTCATATTGTGCTAAAACTGGGACAATTTTATCTCTAAAATATGGCAACCAGTTAAAAATTGCATTCATATGATTATCCTCTAGATTTAGAGAGTTTTTTACATCCGTATAAGTTGATTGTTCTCGATTACTTAACAAACTATACCATACTTGAATTCCATTAGGATTAACTAAGGCATAACTGTTTGAAGTATCAAATAAAAGTTCCGCAGACTCTAATTGAATTTCTGATGGCGTTGGAAATCCTACTTCCCATCCAGAAATACCATTAGCAATCGGTAAAACTAATCCTTCAGGGTACAATGTACAATTCGCCCATTGTGCATAGAATAGAATCTCAGAATATCGATCAATTGTTATTCCTCTGTCATATAAAAATAACCCTGGCACAACGTCTTCTTTAAATGAATGATTATATCCCCAAAGCCAACAGATTAAAGCATTAAACTGAAAATCTTCAAGATTGAAAGCTGATTTCAGAGCTAATTTAGTTGTATTAGCTATTACATCTGTACCATTAGCAGTAAGCCATTTTGCTAATCCGTCGGTCTCCTGTAGTGATGGTAAATCTCCGTTATATGTAATATTCATAAATGCATTAACATTTGTCGAATCAAATAATTCAAGTGTAGTTAAACGAGAGATATTTGTTGCTACTGGAAAACCTACTTCAAATCCTACTACACTATAAGGTAAACCGAGTAATACACCTAGATCGAGCTGTCCCAATGATGCGTTTGCCCATTGATCATAGTACATATTATTTGCAATATCTATTGTCGTTAGTCCTACATATTCTGGGGGACATAAAGAACTTTGAAGGATTAAGTTTATTGCTTCTACATTAAAGTAATCCATAATATAATTAGTTAAATTCGTTAGTTGACCCCATGTTGCATTATAGTTGGTGATCATGAATTCCTTTTTAGCATTGTCTGTAAGAGCTTCATCAAAGAGATCTAAATAATCTATGACGCCCCATCCAACTTCTACTTCCTCCATCAGTCCAGGTAAACCTATTGAATCATTACCGAAAGTTAATGCCTCACTTGCAGCCGCGGTGTAATTCAAAGAAATTGTTGCGTTGTAAATATACTCAGATACTCCTTTGATGGGGGGATACCCAAGTCCACTAAGCAGTGTGCTTAGTGTAGGAAAATTTAAAATTAATTGAATACCTGCTAATCCTAATAAATTAAAGAATTCATCCAGTGCTCCTGCTACAAAAGTACAATTTACTAAAAAGTGGATTAACGGAAATCCCTCAACATATATACCAGATAATACATCAGGAATTGCCACTGTTTTAATAGTATCATTGATTTCTGGAAGCATCTCTTCCTGAATGCCTAGAAGCGCATCTGGAACTCCCTTAGCAATATCATTTTTAATAAGTATATTTAATCCTACCCCAGTTGGGATTAAACCGACCCCTACTACAATTGCGATAATACTTAATACTTTTCCTTTATTTGGCATTTCATCCTAACCTTTTTTTGAAACTGTGTTTTTAGACTTTGTAAACACCATAATTTAAAACTAGTGCAATATTGATCACTAGTGCAGATCACTTATATTTAACATTTGATAAATTAATATATAAATATTTCTTTTGAAATTTAATAAACGATATTTAAGGTGTGATTCATAACCGACAAAAAGAATACTATTAACCACGAATTTGAAATATTAGAAACAATCAGAGATAAACCAGGAGGAGTAACAATTTCAGATATAGCCAATTTTACTGGTTTCTCAAGAAATACCATATCTAAATATGTCTCTATCTTGGAACTTAAAGAACAAATTTTTAGTAAGAAGATTGGGGCATATAGATTGTTTTTTACTACAAAACGAAATTATATACCTCTCGAATTAGCCAACTCTTATTATAAGGCACTTATTTCACGTTTTAAAAAGCATATACCAGATACAGGAGAGCTCGCTAAAAAAATCGGAAAAGAAGCTGTAAATGATATTAAATTTACATTTGGACCAAGTATTCTGAAACAAATGAGAACATTAAAAGATAATCCAATATCCCGAGTGCATTTAGAAAGTTTTAAAAGTTTTTATCCTGTATATGATCCTTTTTCACCTGATATCGAAATTTCGATAATAGATATTGAGCCAAAAGGAAAAAGCGCTACTTTCCGCTTTAAAAATTCACCTTTTTTACATGATACTAAAGATTTTGATTATCATATTTACATTATCTGTGGAATTACTGAAGGAATTCTTGAAAGAGAATTAAATACAAATGTTTCATGTGAAGTGAAAGAAATTCATCCCTCTAAAAAAAAACAAGATGCTTTTTTCGATATTATTATCAAATTACTGTAGTTTTTATGGTTGGGTTAAATTCTAATCCAAATTTGTACCACAATTTTTACAAACTTTATCTTTGTGTGAATTTTTATCATAACCGCAAGCAAAACATATTTTATTTTTATTATCTTCAGGTTGGTCAAATTCCATCCTTCCTTGAGATTTTGAATTATTTTCAGTTTCTTGTCTTCTTTTTGCAAAATATTCACTATCAAAAGCTTTATCTAACTGCTTTCTCACAAAGTCTTCATCATGAGGCGTAATAATCTTGAAATCTTCCGTCGTTTTAATTTCTTTAAATCCTTTAGGTAATAATTTGAATTCTGAATTCTTAATTGTCTTGTTAGGTGTTTCAATATCTAAATTTTCATTTCCACTGATATCTTGTCCTTGAGTATCCTCCTCTATCTCATAATTGTATTGAGGTAATTCCTGTGGTTGATATCTTTCTTCTTGAGAGGGATAGCTTTCTCTATACTGTTCTTTTCTAATTTGTCCTGACTTTAAGTATTTTACATGCTCGAAAATTTGCTTAGTTCTATTTATCAGCATATTTTTGAAGGATACGTTTAAATTTCGAGATTTAGACAGGCTTATTGTCAATTCAGAGACTTCCAACCACATTTTTATTGCTGATTTGATATTATTGTTTTTCTCGAATCTTTTAGCTTTAGCAATTCTTTCTGCTAATTCTTTATTAAATCGTGTTATATCCATAGTGGAGACCTCTTATTTTCTCAAAAATACAACTTTAAGAAATAAATTCTATCTATTAAATCTTTATCCAATATTTGTTACAAAATTTAATATTTACATTCACTATTAGTTATATAAGAATACCTAAGGTCTCATTGGTACAAATTATAAAACCTCCTTTAACAAATGTCAATCAATCCATTTTCTTCCAATGAAATTAAGAACTTAAGAGATTTGATTGAAAAAAAAGGTTGGAAAATTGAAACTAATATCGAAAATTACTTTCGTTATAGTGTTAAAAAAAATAAGATTGTACTATTTAATATTAAATTTCCAATTGTTTTACCTCTAAGAATTACTATCCCCTTTGAAGTAGTAAATTTCAAACTATCTATAGCATTTCAATTTTGGAATCTAAATCAGGATATCTATGTTCTTATTCTTTACTTATTAAAAGCTCTGAGGAATTTAGCTTTATCGTTAACACTAGATCATAGATTTCAAATAGAAGGGAAAAAACAACAGTTAGAGAATCTATTAAATATAGTAATCCCTGAGGTAATTAAAAATGAAAATGAAAATACTTGGCTTAATCGTATAAGAATCTCACTTATGAATAAAAAAGAAAAATTAGTTGATTTTTCTGATGATGAATTAATTAAAATCCAACAATCTCTGGAAAAATTTAGATTAAAGCCTACATTCAAAATTCCTTGGGAGGTCAGACATGGTGTTCCTAGAATTAGAACAACTGAATCTCTATTTTTCTCAAATGAACAAAGCTTAAATGAATATTTTATCTTAGAAAAAGGGTATTTCACTTACTTCAATGATATAGTTTTTAAGAAACTTTATATCAGAACTCTTTTCGACAGTTATACTCCCTATATTCTAAAGGAGATATTTGAAGATCAACCAGAATTTAAATTAGAGATGCTTATTCAAAAATGGATTGATTTTTCACGAGAAATATTGGAATTATTAAAGGAAATTATTGAAAAAACAGATATGAATCAAACTGAATTTATTCAATTTCGACCAGAAAAAGAGTTGATCCATAATAGCCCTAATTTCATAGAAGATCAAAATAATTTTCCTTTATCTGCTTTAAGCTATGAAAGTTCCATTACAAAGGAATTATATACTATTAATTATGATTTATTAAATAACCCCCCTAGTAATTTTGAAGTAATTGAAACACTCCATCAATATAAACAAACCAAAGAGTTAATCAAAAATTATAGATTTGAAGAAGCAGCACAGATTCTAAATAATGCTCTAATCATTTTTAATAAGAATCAGCAGAAAAAAATCATAGTAAAAATTCTACTTAAGTTGGAAAAAATCGCTTTTCTTCTAAATCATGAAGATACTGCTCTTAATTATTTAAATAATGCTTTATCTGTGGCTAAGTCAGGTGAAATACCGATAGAATTCATCATAAAAATTCACTATAAATTAGGAAAGATTTATTATAAACAAAATGATTTGACAAAAGCATTAAACCATTTTGATGTAATAATAAAGTTCCTTGAGAAAGAAGGGGTCTCTTTTTATAGAGAAAAATATCTAGGACTAGCGTATCTATACTTAGGATTGATTCACCATTCTCAAAATAATATTGAGGAATCAAAAAATTATTTTAAGAATTCCTATTTGATTGGTGAGAATGATCTCCAAGTAAAACTAAAATACTTCCTTTTACGTGGTAAATACTATAAAAATCTTGGAAAATTATCACTTGCCCAAAAATTCCTAAAAGCTGGGGTAGAATTGGGGAATAAAGATGAATATGATGATAAAAGAATTTTTAAAATCAAAGCAGATTTAAATCTTGAATTATCGGAATTTTACATCCACTATAAGAAAGACGGAAAGAAAGCTTTCTTTTTATTGGAAAATTTAGAAAAACATTTACCATTAAAAGAAATTAGCAATATGAAGCGAGGAGTACGTTGTAACTTATTATTGAGTGATTATTACAATATTTATGGCTTAAATCGTGACAAATCTCACTTTTATTTAAAACAAAGTCAAAAGTTAAAAAATCAACTTCAAAATATTGGTGTAAATTGATTTTTTATCGTGAAAATTGAGTTCTTTTTGCTCCAAGACTGTCTTTTTGTCCACCAAATCTGCCTTTTACAACTCTCTCTTGATACAACTCTCGAAATCGCATCCTTGGAGGTTTTTTCTTCTCAGAGTTTACTCCTGTTCTCTCAATTTTTGGAGTTTGCATTTTAACTTTTCCTGCTTTTGTTAATGAACCATGTGAACCTGGCATATTCTATATTTCACTTTAGTTAGTATTTTTGAGTATGATCCTATAAATTAATTCAAACTCTTAAATTTTATGCTCCTTAAATATTGGACTCCCATTTTTTATTAAATTAATCTCCATCTATTTAAATAAATACAAATTTAATTTAAGGTTACATTATGTCTGAAAAGAAGACCATTAGATCAGAAATTAATTCTCTTCAAAATAATGAAGAAAAGATTTTGTATAGTGATAATAAAATCGTCTGTTTTGCTTGTGGAGAGCAAATTGATGATAATATAGATATCTGTCCTTATTGTAAAACAAATCTTAAATGAAAATATTCAAATTCCTTAAAGTTAAGTAAAAATTATAATTCATATAAACAAAACAAAAAGAAGCTTTTATATGAAAATTAGTCCTGGAAGCATTAAAAAAAAAAGCTATACCGTTATATGGATACTTATTTTTATAGTAATTACAATTCTCTGCATCATTTTATCTTTATTAGTCAACCCATTTTGGTGGATTTTATCTCCCATCTCACTATTCTTTATTTTTGTTTTTCAATTGATGTCTCGCTATTTCTGGTTAGAAAAGAATAATTGTCCTCGTTGTAATGCTCCTATAGGAAAATATAGTGAGTTTTGCCGAAATTGTGGTATAAAATTATGGTTTAAATGCATTTCTTGTGGGACTTATCTAAGAGCTGATATGAAATTTTGTGACAAATGTAATATTGAGCTAAAACATACAATTGAAGAAAAAGAAGCTTTTCAATATAAAAGAATAGAAGAAGGGGAAACTTTACCTGAAATTCCAAATTTCTGCCCTAATTGTGGTAAAGAGGTCAAAAGTGAGTCTTCTATTCAGTTTTGCGAAGAGTGTGGAGAAAAATTCTACTGAATATCTAATTTTTTACTTTCTTTTAACTTAAAAGATAAGAGGAATGAAAGGAGGATCCATAATATTGTATAGATAATTATATTCCGCAAATAAATTAATAAATCTTCGTTGTAATAGGCTAAATCTAAGAAATATACTAACAATAACCAGATAATATTTAACGGAATAATATAGTATGAATAAATACTCGAAAGTGTTTCTCTTTTCTTCCAAATCAAATAAATTCCAACTAAAACAGGAACTATATGAATATAATCATAATATAGAAATAAAAAAAAGAATTCATAAAAGATTATTATTCCAAGTGGGACAATTGAATAGATTAAGAAGTTGTTAATATAAGGATTATCACGATAGATTAACCATGCTAGAGAAAATGAAAAATACCATTGACTTATTGTGAAAATGACTATGTTTGTGCCAGGATCTCCATGTTGCTTAACACCATAAAGAAAAGTGTCTAAAGGTTGCCATGAAAAAGGAATAAAAAATTGAAATATTAAGGAAATTATTATAGCAAATGAAATTTGATAAATGGTTATAGTTCTTAAACTTAATTCACTAATTCTAATTTGACTCATCTGAATATGTTATTAAAACAGGTAGATCTTCTAAATTTAACTCTTTTTTAAATTAATCATAAAGTTGTATAAGAGTTCTTTTATTTTTGTCTAATTAAACAGCAAGGAATTTAGTGCTTGTTTTCTTTAACACTTATCAATTCATTATCTTTTAGTATGGCGATTTAGAACCTTGAACTCATAATCAAGAAAATAAGCTGAGAGTTTATAAAAGACTTAAATAGGATAACAAAAAGTTTTAATTAATCTATGAATCATTATAAACAATCCAATTATGTAAATACTTATATACATATAATTTTTTAAAAAATACGAAATGATTGAATTCAGAAGTTTTAAACTTAAAATTTATTTTATTTTCATATTAATCATGCTTTTTGGTTTAACTCATCTGATTGATCTAGAATCATTTGGGAATTTTAATGTTGAAAGAATAAAATATAAAGATTTAAAAATCAATAAAAGTTCACCAAAAATTCATATAATTGGTAATGCAGGATGGGTTTCTTTTAAAGATCAAGGAAATTGCACTGGTCAGGGCACAATTACAGATCCATATATATTAGATAATAGAGAAATCAATGCAGAAAATTTTGGTTGTTGTATACAAATTGAAAATTCTGATGTTTATTTTAAAATTTTAAATTGTACTTTATGGAATCCAGGAAATGATATTAGTATCCCTTTTCAAACAGCATGTATTAGATTAGATAATGTTTTTAATGGAATAATTGAAAATAATACTCTATTTGCTGGAGATTATCTTATTATTTTAGATGAGTCAGAAAATAACAAGATTCAGAATAACACATTAACAGATTTTGGAAAAGGTATATATTTTGAAACTAATTGTCAAAACATTAGTATTTCTTTAAATTATTTCGATGATGGGACAGACTGTGTAAGTGCAGGATTTACCTATCCAAGCACAAATATTAATATTCATAATAATACTATGATTAATACTTTCTATGGAACATATCTTAGGGGTGGAAATCATAGGTTTACTAATAATATTTTTAAATTTGGAGGTTGCGGAATCAGATTAGAATGGTCTAATAACTCTAAAGTATTTAAAAATAGGATTGTTCAATGTTCACAATCCGGAATGTATATAGTATATTCGAATAATACCCAAGTAATTAATAACACCATAAATCAATGCAATCTTGAAGGAGGACGTTTTGGTTCTAATGAGAATTTTCAGTTTATAAATAATACAGTTTCGTATAATGGGTATGATATATGGGCATCCTCTGGGGTTAAAATAGAAAGTAGCAGTAACATCAGATTTTTAAATAATACACTAAGTTTTAACGCTTATGATGGGCTATATATAAGTGGAGAACTAGGTACTTCCAATTATAATAGAATAATTAATAATAGAATCTATAGTAATGAAAATGATGGGATAAGTCTTTATCTATCACCATATTCTACAATAAAGCAAAATAATATTTATCATAATGGAAGATATGGACTTTATATAGAAAGTTCAAGTTATAATAATATTACAAAAAATATTCTAAAGGATGATTCTGGTGGACCTTATGCGGCAGAAATTTATTTAGATGGTAATAATAATTCTATTTTTGCTAATTATTTTATTCATTCAGCAATCTGGTTAGCACGTCAGTATGGTAGTGGTAATCAATGGAATAGTTCACAAATTGGAAATTATTGGTCATCTTATACTGGTTTTGATGAAAATGATGATGGAATTGGTGATACTCCTTATACATACTTAACAATAATAGATTATCTCCCAATTTGGTACGATGGTCCCACAATTAATATCAAATCTCCTCAGATTAATGAAATTTATAAAGATCCTCCAAACTTTATTATTGAAAGTATAGATCCTGAGTTAGATACTCTGTGGTATATTGTTAATCAATCGAATAATAAATTTTTTATAGATGATAATGGCTCTATTGATCTTTACATATGGAAGAATTTAGCTGATGGTAATGTTAGTATAAAATTTTTTGGAAATGATACCTATGGAAACGTTAATTTTAAAGAAATTATGGTAACTAAAGATAATTGCTCCCCAAAGATAGAAATTATTTATCCAAATCAAGGATTGGAGGTAAATAGAACTGCTCCCGATTATATTGTTGAAATAAGCGATCTTCATCCAGTAATGGAAATGTGGTATTGCATTGGAGATCTCGAAGATAAAATATTTTTTATAGGTAATGGTACTATAAATCAATCTTTATGGGAATTGGTGTGGGATTCATTAGCAGATAATGATGAAATTATTTTAAACTATTACGCTATAGATATCGTTGGAAATTTAGGTTATGCTGAAGTTATTTTAATAAAATTTACTGATGAAAATGATAGACAACCAGCTATCCCAGGATATAATTTATTAATTTTAATCAATATAATTGCTTTTATATCTTTAATAATAAAAAAAAAAATATCAAAATAGACTTCTTCTATTGAATTACTGTGAGAAAATGAATCAATAAAATCAATTAATGACTTATATTCATTATACCGTAGGATATGAATCTGAACATACTGTTTTAATTAAGAATATAAAACTTAAGTTTATTTAATAATTTCTTTTCCTTTTATAAAATGGTGATTTTTTTATTTCAATTTAGGATATTAAAATTATTTCAATCTAACTTCAAATGGATTAATAACCAACATAAGTTCTCTTAGTGCGGGGAACTATTGGTTTGAGATTAGAGCATATGACCCATTTAATAATTATTGTAATGCAACTATAAACATTACAGTGGCATTAGATATAACAGATCCTACATGGAATTCAATTCCTGAGGACCAAATCATCGAATTTGGAGCTGATTTGTCTTATGATGTTGATGCTTCAGATCTTTCTGGAATTGCCTATTACTGGATCAATGACACCATAAATTTCAGTATTGATTCGAATGGGTTAATAACAAATGCAATTTCTCTTGGTGCGGGGAATTATTGGCTCGAGATTAGAGCATAGGATCCATATGATAATTATTGTAATGCTACTATAAAAATAACTGTTAATCCTCAAGAAATACCTCCCCAAATTCCTGGTTATGGAATAACAGCCATAATTGGTTTTATAGGAATCACACTTTTAGGATTTATATTATATCTTAGCAAAAAGCAAAAATTAGCCCTTCTGACTTAATTTACTGAATGTGTTCATTTTTTTTTTAAATCCAAATTCTTTTTTTTTTGCTTAAAATCTAAATAATTGTCTAACATTTTTGAATACTTGATTGGTAAAGTTTTCAATACTTATTTCCTTTAAATTAGCAATATCTTTAGAAACTAAGACTACATCTTCAGGAAGAATAAACTTTTTAGGAGACTCCATGAAATGATGTGGGGAATCTTTTTCAGTCCGTAATTATTCTAAAGGTTTTATTTCAATGATTCTTTTTAATTCCTCTTCGCTTGAATGAATATATCCAAAAGAAAAGTAAAATCCCGTATCAATTAAATCAGAAACCAATTCTATGTTAGACATATAGCCATGAATTAATCCCCAACACGATGAGCTCTTTCTTGCTTTAAAATATCTACAATATAAATTATATTTGATACATTTATTCTCTTTAAAAATCCCGTAAATATTAAATAATATATTATTAATTTGATACTTATATAATTTTTTCAAATCATAATTGGCGAAATTGAAATGAAAGATTTTAAAATAAAAATAAAAGCTATAATTTTAATTATTATCGTCTTAGTTAGTATGTGTTTTACGATTTCTCACATAACAAGATTAGATTTAACTGAAAAGAGAGATGTAATAGAAGAAGAACAAAAACCTAAAACATCTAATGTTGATCCTTGGAACTTTGAGATTCTAAATGATGAAACAATTACAGATGGATATTGTGGAATAAGAGTTAATGCCTACTTAAAATCTCCTGATACAACTTGGAAATATGTAGGAGTTTTTGTTTATACAATGGAAGGAGAAGCACTATATATTTATTGGAATTCGATCTGGAAACAATCCGATTGGAATGTATGGGGGGAGTGGTTTCATTATACTATCGAATTAGAGGATGATTTATTCTATGATTCCTATAGTAATAATCCTCCTTGGACATGCAATCTTCGAGTAGAAATCGGTTGGACTGATTTATGGCATCCAACTGAACAACGTGAATCTCAATCTGCAACAATAACGGTAACTGATGATGATCCTAATGCTCCAAATTATAACGGTCTTAATGTAAAGTTCAGATATGATGAAGAATATCGGGATGTTAATGAAAAAGTATACATCTTCAAAGATAAAAACAATAATCCAATTCCCGAATGTGATCAAAATTTAAAAATTCAACTAAATTATTATGATTCTTCAGGAATTAGAACTTATCTTCGTCGATATCGATTTTTAGATGGAAATGGAAATGTTTTATATAATCTTCCTGAAATTTTTTGGGATTTATTAAAGCTATATCCATATAATGGGGAATTACCCTCATCTATTAGGAAAGTTTGGGGCGATGGAACCTTAACAAAAACAGATATTCTAACAATACCCGCAGATGATTGGATAATAAGCTTTTGGGGAAATTATCATACTATGAAAGGATGGAAATCATATCTTAAACATGGTCTTTCAGTCATCGAAGTATCTAGTAATTTTGAAGATTATGATAATGATCGGGACAATGATCGACTTTGGTCCGGATGGTCCGAATGGACCACTGTAGCAAGAATAATAGGAGAGGAGGTTGTTACTGATGGTTTTGATATGGAATTCGAATATCCAGATGATCCTAGTTTATTAAACCCTCTTATTACTTACCAACCTTATAAAGGAGAAGATGTGGCGTTCATGGTAAAAATAGTCAACGGACTTGGAGAAAAAATAACAATAGACTGTATAAGTTATGCAACAGAAATTGTTAATTCTAATGGAATTAAAAATTATGTTGATCAAACATTTCCTCCTAATGAATTTTTCATTGAAGATCATAATTTTGAATGGTCTACTCCTTTTTTATCTGCTGAACTATTAAGTCAATTTCAAGATGTATATGGTGATTATCTAGTATATATTACTATAGATCTTACGTTAGAACATCAAAAGAAAATGCAAGTAAATGCTACAGCTACATTTAGTGTTATCAAACCAGAGAAACCAGAAATTCAATTTTGTTTTAAGAATGTAAAGGAAAATCCTATAGAAGAAAAAATTGCCTTACTGATGTATTACAAATATTCTCGAACACGATATACAAAGATCGATTGGAGCATTAACGTCTATAATAGAGCAAGATTATCCTTAAAATTGACGCAGAATCTGCAATTTAATATTGATCATACTGAAGGAAGAAATCCTAATCGTTTAAATTTTGATGGATTAAACAATCTCAATGTAATGGTGGGTCCTTGTCAAGAAAAAGAATATCTAAATTCATTTTCTATTAATGATGATCCTGTTTTCCCTCCCGATTGGGACCCAATTGGTTCAATATTACTGGATATCTTCGATTGGGTAGGATTTGCTGATAGTGTTATTACACTTGGTAAAGCATTACATGATATTGAAGGTTTTATTGAAGGTATTGGGAGTGGATTTGGCAAGGTAATAAGTGGAGTAACACTGATATTTGATGTTTATGGTCTCATAAAAGACGTTGTTGACATTTTTTATATTCAAGAAAATTTTGATGTATATAATTTCTATGAGGTTGATTTTTTAACTGATGGAAACCCATTTTATTGTAACTTCTATGATGATATTAATTCTGCACCAATTTTTCAAAATGAATATAAAGATATTATTGATGAGAAGAATTTAGATTTTTCAATTTTTACTACAGTAAGCGCTCAACAACTGGCCGATATTTCAGAATTTTGGCTACTTCATGCTTATCTTATTGGATGGGATATTGCAAGTGTAGTTTGTGGTGTTATTGGAACAGTTGGAGGTCCTTATGGCGCTGTTATTGGTGCAATTGGAGGAATAGTCAGTTTTATTGGTTCATATGTAGTTAAAGAAGAACGAGATTATGCAAGAAGGAGGTGTGATGACCCTGATCCTCCCGCAGGAGATTATACCCAACCTGTTACAAGAGAATTCTATGAAATCGCTCTTCCGAAAGAATATGAGGAAAATTCCCGATATTCATTAAATATATATCTTGTATTGCAGAGTTATGCTAATTTAACAATTGAAAGAGAAGCCCAATTAGAAATTATAAGGCGTATGTATGCTGCTGAGCAAGATGGAGAATATAACTGGCAGCTCTTTCAAATGGAAGATTTGATCGAAAGTAGAGAAAGAGAAGAGGAATTCTTCGATAATTTCATAAATTATATTAAAGAATTAAATTTCTTATTTGCTGAAGATTTCGAGGAATTCGATCTTACAAATCAAGATTTCTTAGACATTGAATCAGAGGTTGAAGCAAATGGTATTTCACTAGAAGTTCAGGAAATTATAGGAGTAACCGATCCAGAACGTCTTGAAGAAATTGAAGAGAATGTAAAAAGTATTTCAGAAAGCAACCTATTTAATCTTGAAAATCCAAATGAAAATTCATTTTTAAATTATTATAAGGAACTGAACATAGAAACTGAGGAATTAACACAAATAAGTAATAATGCTTATGAAGATGAGCTTCAAAATTTAAATACAAATTATGTTGATGTTTTAATATTGAATGGTAGTATTCCAATTGATTTAGAAGAATCAGATCTTGAGAATTTGGAAAATCTTCAACAAGAACTCGACGAATACATAGATTTGAAGCATTGGTCAAATGTAATTCACGCATCTAATAATTTAATAGATTTAACAAATGAATTGATGATAAAGATATCAAATCATAGTCATCCTATTTTATTATCATATTATAATTATGCTCAGATAAAGAAATTGGAGGCAATTGATAATAATAATAAGTTTGTGTTGATTTCAAGCACAGTTTTCTCGGGAATCCAAATATTAGAACCAAACAAAGAAAAAATAACAAAGATTTATCTTGAATTGCATAATAGTACTACTCCAAGCACAATAGCCCTAAATGTTGCAGATTTTAGTGGAACGTCCCGGTTTTTAAATGAATCTGGTCATGAAATTACTCAAATAATCCTAAATCCTGACGAGATTCAAACAGTTTATCTAGAATATTCATTTCACACTCCTGACAATTATGGTATCTACGCTCTAAACGTAATTTTTAAGGAAAGTGATAGAGATGTAACTTTATATAGAGATGTACTAGTTCAGTTAGTAGAAGATGATGATATTACATCGCCTTATATTTCTATTGATTATAAAGATGGTGATAAGACAGATGGACTTCCTGGTAAATGGGACATATTTGCTTATGATAGAGAAAGCGGAATTAATGAAAATACTCTTAAAATCTATATTGATGATATCCTTGTTGGACATTCTCTGGGTCATTATAGTGTTCCAAATGAGATAGGTGCTCATGTAATAAGAGTTGAAATCTGGAATAATGATACAACTACCCCTGAATTTGCTTGGAGTGTTGATTCAGTAAATATAATTGATGATGATACCTCTTATCCGGAAATTAGTTATGTATATACTGGAGATGGAACAGATGGGAATTCTGGAGAAATTATCATAACTGCTTGGGATGAATCTGGACTATCTGTGGATCCTAGCGGTATTTATGTAGTTTCCAATAGCCTTGGAACCCATAATTTTGAATTTCATGCGATTGATAATGATACTGACAGAGCTTATGATACATTGACAAGTATATTGTCAATCTCTATTACTATAGAAGATGATGATATAGACCCTCCTGAAGCAGTTATCACGTATATCGGAGAAGGTTTTGATAACAATCCTGGTTATTTTGAATGGAATGTATGGGATGACGATTCTGGATTAAATGAAATTGAAATTAGAGTAACTTATAATTCCACTGATGGTTCAGAAGATTATGAAATATTTTTCCAAGGTTCACCAACAGGAAAATGGGATATACCTTCTAATTTAGGATCTTATAAATTGGCAATTTTTGCGAGAGATAATGATGATGATAGAACTTTGTTAATAGATTCCCTTACAATTGAAATCTCAGACTACCAAGAAATAATAGATGATGATGTTGATCCTCCAAGTTTATCCAATTTAGTAATAATCCCTGATGTTTTTGAAATAAATATCTCATTAGATGCCATAGACTTGAGTGGAATAGGAGAGATTATAATCTACGTTAATGGAGAAGTAATTGAACCAATTAGTTTCATTAAGCAAGAGGATACTTATACTTTCATTATACATAATAATTGGCTTTTCAAGAAAGGGTATTCACAACTAGAAATTCATGTATATGATGCGGATGATGATAGATTTAATGATTCATTAGTAACAATAATTTCTGGTTCATTTAAAAATGTCTTATTCGATATGTACGAGCATGTTGATTGGCAATTAGAGGAGTTAAAATCTTATATTAATGAGAATTTGTCTTATAGAAAAGGTCGATGTCTTATTTGGAAGCTTTCAAAAGCTCAACAATACTTAACTGAAGCTTTTAAATTTATTGAAATGGGTATGGTCACTTGTGCATTGTACCATGATAAAATTGCTAAATGTTTCGTTCAAATTGTTGCCCTAAGGGTTGAGATTTATAATAAACATTGCCGATTAAGCGATGATCATGCTGAATATATCATCGATGCATTACAAACTATAAGAGACAATATCGTGATTATAATGGGAGTATCAACTGGTTTAGAAAATGCTATTGATATTGCTTATTTAGAAGTTGAATTACTCGACTTAGGTGATGATATTGAGGAAGAACTTCCTAATTGTTTAGGTAAATATCTCAGCAGGAGAGTTCATTGTGCTTCAAAAATGTTAGAAATTGCATTATTTATGATGGTTAAAGATAAAGGTTCCGAATGCTTACTAAAATATACTCAATGGAAATTAAAACAAGTTATATGGAAAATTGGATTTTATTTAAATAAAGGGAGAATCTCTGAAGATTTAGCTAACTTTTTAATTGAAAATATTACTCGAATAATTGATGGTATAGACCAAATAATTAAAACCACGCTTTAATTCCTTTTATTTTTTTATTACTAAAATTTTTGGAAATTGAAATTAGAATAATATGGGCAACGAAAGTTATTTCACACTGAAAAGATAATATACTTTAGACATTTTATAATCTCTTTGCTTCAAGACTAATAATTTAACTCTAAAATCTAAATAGAGTTTGAGCATTTTTGATTATTTGATCTGTAAAGGTTTCAGTGTTTATTTCCTTTAAGTTAGCTATATCATTGGAGACCAAAACTACGTCTTCAGGAAGAATAAACCTTTTAGGTGATTCCATTAAATGATATGGAGAATCTGTTTCAGCAAGTAATTGCTCTAATGGGGTTATTTCAATGATTCTTTTTAATTCCTCTTCTCTGGAATGTATATATCCAAAAGAAAAATAAAAACCCATATCTAGTAGCTCAGAAACCAATTCTATATTAGACATATAACCGTGAATCTGCACTCCAACATCATTAGCTCTTTCTTGTTTTAAAATTCTTACAAGATCCACATCTGTCCCATACCCCGCATGAACAACAATTGGAATATCATATTCTTTTGCTAACCGAATTTGCTTTTTAAATAATTCCTGTTGCTTATTCATAATCGTGTTTTTCTCAGCCTCGTTTAACTTATCAAAACCATAGACATAATCTAATCCAATCTCCCCTATACCATGAGGGGTTTTTCTTTCAATTTCTTTTATTAGTAATGAAATAAGATTAGAATGGTCTTTGAGAGCATTGTTTCTTGAAATACCAATAATGTGTATAATATTTTCAAGTTCTAATTGCTCTTGGTACCTTGGAAAATCATTAGGACTACTTATTACTCCAACAATATGACTTACTCCTTTTTCTTTTGCATTAGAGATCATTTTGTTTATAAAATCTATATTGGGTTGTGGTATCTCACCCTCAATGCCCTTATTCAAAGCTTCTGCGGGAATTGGACTAAAAAATACGTGTGCATGACAATCAATATACAATTTTCTCACATCACGTTGATAATATTATAAATTATGAATGTGAACTAAATAAAATAAACTACCATTAATAGAAGATTTTTTTATAGAAAAGGGATTTGAATTATTATGGGAAAAAAGAAATCTACACAAAAGGGATTAGAACCATTCCCGTTTGAAATCTTTTTGAAATCAATAACAATTCCACAAATAAAAGATATAATAAAATATTATAATCAAGGAATTACTGAGAAAGAAAAGAAATTAAAAGGATATTCAACCTTTAAAAAAGATGAATTAGTAAATTTTATCGATCAATCGTTAGATAATACTCTAAAAAATCGATTATATCAACATTTTGAAAAGGATTTTGCTGAAAACTTATTGTTAAATGCAATTTCGTTGATAAGTGGTGAACATAAAGTTGAAAAAATTCAGAGTGCCGTCATTATAGCAGGTGGAAGAGGATATAATGTATGGTTTTCGAGTAGGTATGGATCTCATAAATCATCTCTGCAGATTATAGATAATTCTGTTGAGAGAGAGTGTAATTGTATTATTGGGAAAAATAATGGATTATGTTTGCATCAAATGGCAATTTATCTTATGTTAATTGGAAAGAAAATTATATCTCCAATAAGCTTACCATTTAAGGTTCAAAAGGACTTTATGGACTCGATCCAAAAAAGATTAGACCTAGTAGCAACTAAAAGCCTATTCAAAGAAGAACCTGCGATTATGCTTGATGGTGACTATAAAATATTCATTAATGAAGATCTAGTTACTTTGGAATGGGGAGGGGAATATGCGGGAAAAAAAATTGAAGATCTTTCAAGTGGAGATATTGAAGTTGAGAGTTGGGTTACCAAAAAAGTGGTAGATTTATTATCTAAAGTTATGAGATCAGCAGGAACCGGAAAACCACCAAAAATCTTAATAGACCACTACAACGTTATTTCTAAAATATTAAATAATCCAAAACATTGTGAGAAAATCTTGAATAAATTTGCTGCTCTTAACGATCCAGATCTCCCTAAAAATGAAACAGAGTTAGAAAGTTATTTGAAGAGTAATTTAAAGGATACAACTACAGAATTATCAATAGAACCTCCATTTTCAGCTTATATGGGTGATCAACCATTCATTTTTGCAAGTTATACTCATAAAGACAAATCAGATGTGTATCCGATCCTTCAAAAATTATATTTAAAAGGTTTTAAAATTTGGTATGATGAAGGCATTCCCCTAAGTACTGATTGGTGTAATACAATAGCAGAAAAATTAATTGAATCGAGTTTATTCCTTTCATTTATATCTCCCTTTGTAATGGATTCAGAAAATACTCAAGATGAGATTCATCTCGCCATGAATGAAAAAAAGCCATATTTAGCCATTTATTTAAAAGAAACTGAATTAACTCCTGGATTAAAAATGCGAATTCGAAGAGTTCAAGGAATATTAAAACACCAAATGGAAGAAGAACAATTTTACAATAAATTATTTGATGATTTGAAAAATATTTTAAATATTCAATGATCAACCTTTTTTTCTTAAAGCTATTCATACAGTATCAGAAAAAAGACTCTTTCTAATTTTTTTACCGGTTTTAGTTGCTGCTATTCCACCTTTTCCCGTCTCTTTTAATTCATATGGTAATTTACGACCAACTTTCATCATAGCATCCACAACCTCATCTGCTGGGATAATAGATTCAACTCCTGATAATGCCATTTCAGCAGCTAAAAAAGCGTTAACCACACCTATAGCATTCCTTTTAATGCATGGTGAAATCACTAGTCCGGCAACAGGATCGCAAACCAGACCTAATAGATTTTTTAATGTTAATGCTATAGAATTTTCTATCTGAATGTTGGTTCCCCCTGCCATATAAGTTATTGCAGCTGCCGCCATTGCAGATGCAACTCCAATTTCAGCTTGACAACCTCCTTCACTCCCTGAAAGCATTGCTTTATTTCCAATAATTGCTCCTATAGCTGCTGCAACGATTAAAGCATTTAATACATCATCATCCGATTTATTAAGGATTTCTTTAGCTTTAAACAGAACAGCAGGGAGGGTTCCAGAAGAACCTGCTGTAGGACAAGCAACAATTAATCCCATCCCACTATTGTATTCACCTATAGCCATTGCCCAGCCCACAGCTTCTTTTATGTTATTTCCACAGAAAATTCCTGGTGAAAGCATTTTTTTTGCCTGATGGCTTGCTTCTTTAATAGGTAATTCAATATCACTTAAAAGTGCTTTTTCAAGAGACTGTTTCATTATAGTTAAAGATTTATTAAGCTTTTCAATTATAAATTGCTTAGAAACATTTTGAAATTCCATTTCATCACTTATTATTAATTCATGTAATGGAATCCCTTTCGTTTGAGATTCATTGAGTAGATTAGAAATCGATTCAAACATTAATTACCCTCACCCAAATAATTTCTGGATATTTTTTTAATGCGTCAATTAAATCTTCATTTATTGCTGAATCTGCTTCCAGCCATGTTAAAGCTATCTTTTTTTTCAGATTTCTGGAGATTTTCATCGAGCCTATGTTTAATTTAAATTTTTGAAGTGTATTTGCTATATTTACAAGTGCCCCAATCTTATCATGATTTAATATTACTAATGTGTTTGGTTCCCCCCCAAATCCAGCTTCTAAACTGTCAACTTCTTTGATTATTATGTTACCTCCACCAATTGAAGAACCTATTACATTCATTTTTTCTGATCCATCAGACATCTCTATGCTAACCGAATTTGGATGGTAATCTACCCCTAAATCCACAAATTCAAATGAATATTCAAGTTCCTCTTTTTCAGCAATTTCAAATGCATTTTTGATCATATCATCTTCAGGAGTAAATCCAAGTAATCCAGCTAATATTGCGATATCCGTACCATGACCTTTATATGTCTCTGCAAATGAACCATGAAGTCCTATTTTTACACTTTTAGGCTTTTTTCCAAATAATAACCGTGCAACATACGCAATTTGACACGCTCCTGCAGTATGGCTTGAACTTGGT
>JBHLNK010000176.1:0-2553 GCA_048941625.1 Promethearchaeota archaeon
AAGCATTCTATAATCCATATGCGGTTTTAACAATCGTCGGGATTAAATGGCCTAAGGATATTGATGCCCAAACAATCGAGACACCTCCAATTTTAGGTGTAGAATATCAAAAAAATATCAGAATTATTCATTTTGATTTATTTACATCTATGATTGGACTAGAGGGTACTTATGAAACTGCATTTAAAGAAATAATTGATCTATATAATAAATCAAATATAGATATTTTGCGGGAGACTCATGAATCAAGTGAAATAATTATTCACAGCAGTGATGAACTCCGATATGATCTCAAAGAAAAAGGTTTGATTAAGGATAAATTAGAAGAGTATTTTTTAAGATAGGTAAACTATAAAACCTCTTTTTTTTTTAATTTTTTAAAGGTTCATAATGGTATTAAGCAGAATATTTAATTGTTCAAATAATTCTAATCGAATTTCAGAATCAACTTTGGAAATAAAATATGAGATATGCTTTTCTTCTAATTTTGTGTAAAAATTAAACTCACTCATCATTTTAGACCATTTGATATCTTTCTTTGTTAATACAACAATTAAAACGACTGTGTTATCCTTTAGAGTTTCGATGATGTTCAATATTATGGTATTCCATTGAGGATCGATATTATCTCTATTCTTCCCATCTAGAAGTATAAAAACTCCGTCAGGGGCTGATAATTTTATAGAATCGATTTTAAAACTTTCCAAGATTAATCCGTTTGGAGATTTATAGATAACTTTATCCTTCTTTTCTTTTTTTGAATTAAGATTCAAATCTGTTATTTCAGTTAAGAGGTTTAAAGCGGGATTATTCATATTATCTGGTGCAATAAAAGCTAGGGAGAGTGATCGTTTATCTTCTATGATTGAAGTAATTACTGTTAAAACATTATTTTTCAAGTTTTTTTCTTCAAATTCTTTACTTAGCATTATATAATGATAAGACACAATCCCGAATGCTTCTTCAATATTTTCCCCCGATAAGGCACTGGTTTCTACATATGAAATCTTTCTATTTTGTTTTTCAGTTAACATTTCTGCTAAACTTTCTGCCTCCTCACGATCAACTTCTCTTTCATTTTCTAAATCTCGTTTGTTTCCAACTATTACAATCGATATTTCATGTTCTTTAAATTCATTCAATTCATTAAACCAGGTCCTTACGTTATAAAAGGAATCTTTATTTGTTAAGTCAAAAACAATGAAAGCAGCTTGAGCCCCTTTATAGTAGACTTTTCGATATCTTTTAAAATACTGTTGAGCTCCTATATCCCAGAGAAAAAGGCTAATTTCATTTCCAAAAAATTCAAAATTATGAGTTAGGACATTTAATCCAATTGTGGTACGATAATCTGCCAAAAATCTTCCTTCTACAAACCTCCGTAAGATTGAAGTCTTCCCAACCTCATGGTCACCTATAATAATAAATTTGAATCTATATTCTCCCCCTGATTCTAAACCGATTTGATATTCCTGATTATCTCTTCCAAAATATCCTTCAGTTTTATAATCGAAATTGGGAATTGATACTTCAATTAAATCATCTTCAGATGCAACGAGAATTTGAGCCACTTTTTCAGCAAGAAAATACGCATAGGGTGCTATTCTATCAATTGAACCGAGATTTTCAATGACTAAACTTAATGTTATCTCTTCAGTAATAGAAATAAAAAGCAGACGATTTTTTTCTGTATCAAAATTAGCAGTTCCAAACTTTTTATATGAAAATTCACTGCGAAATCGCTCTATAACAGGATTGACTATCGCAGTCATAATTGAGATTAATTCCATATCCACATCTTTTCTTCGTTCACCAGAAATGACTAATCCATTTTGATCAGAGACGATGATGGCTTCGACTTCGTTATTTATTTTTAAGAAATTTGTAAAGAGTTCAGTAAACAATTTATTCTTATTTATTGCCAAGAAACGGACCTCGAAAGAGGATGATTATAAATTTTAATTTATGTTTTACTTGATTGTCTGATATTAATATAATCAAAAGCTTATATAAATGTGATACAGAGAATATTCTTTAGCTCTGCTATATTAAATTTTAACAATCCCTCAGCGATAATAGAATTTGTAAACGAGAATGTATGGGGAAAGAAGTGTTATATGTATGTTCTTTGGGCTATTGATAACTTAAGAATAATGAGGAGTACAGAATTAAAAAAGAATTGGTAATCTTACCTAAACTCAACCATTTTTTTATCTATATCCTTATTAACTCAATTCAATTATAATCAAATTAGGAACTTATTAGAAATTAAGGTGAAATTAAATCACAGAAAATCAAAAAGTCACTAAAAAATCCCCTTTTGCAAATCTGCTAACGTATATAGCAGGAAAAACTTATACCCATGTAATATCTGTTGCCGCTAAATTGAATATTGCAGATTTACTAGCCAATGGATCAAAGTCAGTAGATGAACTCTCCATTGCCACAAAGACTCATGCTCCAAGTCTTTATCGAATTTTACGAGTTTTGGATCGTATGGGTATATTTTTTGAAGAATCACCAGAAATTTTTTCATTAACAGAGGCTTCAGAG
>JBHLNK010000024.1:0-4083 GCA_048941625.1 Promethearchaeota archaeon
GAATATATCATCAAGTATAAGATAAATCATTAGTTCCTTTAAATTAATAATAAAATTCTTCTTACATCTTACTAGGGTAAAACTGTTATCTCTAAAATCATATTAGTATTATTAGAAATATTTAAATATAAAATATGTTTTTTTTCGAATTGAAAACATATAATATTTTTAAATTAATAAAAAGAACAAAATAGGAGATATATATTATGGTTCCAAAAGATGAGGATGAGGATTGGGATGACGATGATGATTGGGACGACGATGAATCTGACGATGATGAAGACTGGGATGATGATGAGGATGAAGATTGGGATGATGATGAGGATGAAGATTGGGATAATGATGGCTACTTTGAAGAAGATTGAATTAAATTAAAGAGATTGATGCAAATATTTGTAGATATATTAATTCTCATTAGTATGAATAATTTGATTTTTTTACGGTATTTTTTTTATAATTGTATTTCAAGAAATAATGATAAAAAGAAGAAACAAATCACAAATTAATTTTTAATAAACTTAACCTTATTCTTCTATTTTGAGAATATTTATTTATTGATTAAACACTTTCTTGAATATAAACTTTAAATTACGTTAAATTAATCAATATTAGAGTATATCACTAAATAAATGAGTTTTGAGGAATTTAAATTTTCAGATAAAGATATTGTAATTGAACAAAAGGAGAAATTAGACGCTTCATTCAAAATTAAGTCATATAGAGTAAAACTGAAAATTATGGAAGAAAGTAATATTCCTCAAATGAAAATTAACGATGTTCTTAATTCTTTATTTTATAAAAATAAAAGTATATCAAATAAAACTAAAAATTCCATTTCTAAGATCATTTTTTCTCAAAAAGATAGAATTATTATTTTAATTACACCCTTAGGAAAGGATATAATTAAGAATAGGGATAGGTTAATTAGAAATTACGGTTGGTTCTTTTATATCTCTGAAATTGATATTAACGGAAAAAAAATAGATAAAGAGGAGATAAAAAAAAAGAAAGAAAAAAAAGTAGAAAAAACAATAAAAACAGATGAATTTCAATATGAAGATATAACAATAAGGATAAAGCAGAAAGAAAACATGCGTCCCCTATATCACACTAAAGAATATCGCCATTACTTAAAATTAATTAAATCAAAAAATTTAACACAAAAACCTATAGATGATGTTCTTAATGATTTTTTTTTTAAGAATTTATTAATTCCAACAGAAGAAAAAAAAGGAATTAGAAAAATTGTATACTACCAAGAAGAAAAAGTAGTTGTTATTAAATCTCTTATAGGGGATGATATGTACGAAAATTTAGAAAATCTAGTGAAAAAATACGGATGGTATTTCTATATAACAGGTGTTCCAGTAGGAGAAAGTGAACTGTGTGTAGCGATTGATAAAATTGAAAAAAGATATACGTTAGATTTCTTCTCAAAAATATCTTTGAGTAATAAAAATAGTAATTCTGATATAAAAGTAACAATATATCCTATTGTTCTCAAACCTAATCATAACTGTCATATTTTAGGCTTAGGAAATCTAAACATTTTGTTGGATTGTGGTTTATCGGAGCCAGATGAAGAAGAAGATCATGAAGGAGATTTTAAACATATTGATGATTATCTTAACAATCTACCCCAACTCCTCTTAGAAGAACAGGAAAATCAAGATAAGATGGAGGAAAATGCTTTATCTAGTAAGCAACATCAAAGTATAAATAAGAATCCAAAAATCGATGCAATCTTTATTTCTCACAGTCATTTTGATCATGTGTCAGGGCTCAAGGAATTGATCAAATTATATCCTGATGTCCCTATTTTGAGTTCCAGAATAACTCTAGATCTCTTTCTACTGAGGGATTCAAATTTCTTAAAACAAGAGAAACATGAAGAGATTGAAGAGGAAGATTATCGAAATATAGTAAAAAATGTTATATATGTTGAAAATGGCACTAAAGTTGAATTTAAAGAAAAAAGCTCCTACATTTCCTTTTTCCATGCGGGCCATATGCCAGGTGCTTTGATGTTGCTCGCAAAAGCAAATGAATTTAAATTTTTATATACAGGCGATTATACATATATTGATATTACTCCGTTTGCAGGAACTAGGCGATTCTTAGAACAAATCTCACGTCCAATAGACTATTTATTAATTGATGGAACATCAGCTCAGGAAGATTTTGGTAATACATCAGATCAGTTCCATAGTCTAATTTTGTTTCTAGAACAAAAAGCAGAATATGGAGACAATTCTTTAATTGGAGCAGATCCTTCTAGCTTAGCAATTAGTTTTATGTTAACTTTTTGGCGATATTTTAGAAAACTACAATTAAGACGTGGGTTTAAAAAACGGCCTAACATCTATGTAGATATGATGGTAAGAAAAAATATCCAAGTTATTAATCATCGTTATGAATATATTTATGGACCTATATCAAGACTAATTAGAGATAAAGCTAATCCTTTCAATAGTATAAAATTCAGGTGGTTCGATCATACTAATTTAGACTTTTTACGCAGAAAAAACAATATAATAATCTCACATCCTCCTGATCTTTCCTATGGATTAATTAGGAATATAATAAATATCATTGGACGAAATCCACATAACTTTATTTTTCTTGCGGGTTCAATTCATGAACCACCAGGCTCAGATATATTAGATGGAGCTGAAGAGATTGTTTTTTCTGAGACATGGAAAGTTCCATTCCGTGCTTTTTTCCTTAATACCTTCGCTCCAAACATAAAAATAAAGCTACATGCTGATAAAAACCAGTTGAGAGAGATGATTAAAATTCTTGAACCAAAAGAAGTATGCTTTTTCCACCAATCTGCAAAGAAACTGACAGAAGCAGTAGATTATGTAAAAAGCTTAGGTGTTGAGAAAGTTTCGTTACCCATTAAGAGAAAGTTATTAATTTTGAATTAAGTAAGCTACTTATAAAAACAAATCAAAAATGTTTAAGATTATAATACTTTATTTTTAGTAGTCATATCTGAACAATAAGGTGATTAAAGATTTATTCAGAGAAAGTAATGGAGCATTTTAAAAATCCCCGGAATATGGGGGAGATGAAAAATGCTGATGCAGTGGGTGAATATGGAAATCCTACCTGTGGGGACTTAATGACATTATATCTTAAAATAAAAGAAAAAGATGGAAAAGAAATAATTGAGGATATATCATTTCAAACGTTTGGATGTGCTGCTGCGATTGCTACATCATCCATGATCACAGAATTAGCTAAAGGAAAAACTTTAGATGAGGCATTAAAAATTACAAGAGATGATGTAGCTAATTCTTTAGGGGGGTTACCGCCAATTAAAATGCATTGTTCAAACCTAGGTACAAATGCTTTAAAGTTAGCAGTGGAAAATTATCGAAAAAAGTATGTATAATTATATATTTCTAATATTAGATTGATAAAAAATGGAATTTTCTAAATCAGTAATAAAAATTATTCAAGAGCGAACATCTCATAGAACTTATACCGGACAACCTCTTGAAGAAGGTATGAAGAGTAAAATAAATTTTTTATTAAAAGATTTAGAGTGTGAAAGTCCTTTTAGTTTTTATGCAGGGAAGGTTAGATTTAAACTAGTTAGTGTTCCGGAATTTGATCCTAATGAAAAGAAAAAGTTGGGAACCTACGGATTAATAAAAGGAGCACAAGATTTCATAGTAGGTACTGTAAAAAAATCAGAATATGCTCGTGAGCATTTTGGATATATTATGGAAACGATTATTTTAGCTGCTACTGATATGGGTTTAGGAACGTGTTGGTTAGGCGGGTTCTTTAACAGAACACTTTTTTCTACAAAAATCGATAGGAATTCAGATGAAGATCTTCCTGCTATTACTCCTATTGGATATTCTGATAAACGATCAATCAAAGAAAAAGCAATTCGGTCATTTATAAAAGCAAATAAGCGATTACCTTGGGATCAACTATTTTTCAAGGAGAATTTAGACAATCCAGTCATTAAGGAAGAAGTTGGGAAATATTCAACATTACTAGAAATGGTTAGAATTGCCCCATCTGCAAGTAATAAACAACCATGGAGGATAATTAAGGATATAA
>JBHLNK010000024.1:4093-41800 GCA_048941625.1 Promethearchaeota archaeon
AAATGTATTTCACTTTTATACTATAAAAGATGATACTGCCTATGGTAAATTTCCCCCCTTAGACATTGGCATAGCTGTTTGTCATTTTGATCTTACCGCGAAAGATTTTGGAATTACAGGTAAATGGGAATTAAAAAATCCTCAGATTACTGGAACAGAGGATTTATTATATAAAATTACTTGGATTGGAGATAATTAATTATATCTCAGTAATTTAGAAAGGATTTTAGAAATTATTAAAAAATAATCCTTTCAATACTCAAATCTTATTTCTACAATCAGAACGTCTAAATCCTTTTCAAATTATAAACATAATCTATAATAATTCTTCTTAGTAATATTATCCTAAGAAAGCGAGGTGAAATTTATTAATCATGGCATCAACAGAAAAAGTAAAAATAAAGCTAAGTGGAATGACATGTGCAAATTGTGCTTATAAAATTGAGACTAAATTAAAGGGATTAGAAGGTGTTAATAGTTCAGTTGTCAATTTTGCAAATGAAGAAGCAACTGTAGAATATAATCCAAGTATAACTAATTATGATAATTTTGATAAAGCAATTCACGATTTAGGATATAAATCTTCATTAGCTAAGATTGATCTTAAAATTATTGATACTTTTAATGAGTTAGGTTTTAATGAATTCATTAAAAGTGTTGAAAAAATCAATGGAATTTATAAAGTTAGGGGTAATTTCAAAGCTGGTAAATTATTCATTGAATTTAATGAATTCCTATTAGATGAAAATAAGATCTTTAGTTCAATCAAAAATTTAGGTTATAAAGTTGAAAAGACAGCAGGAGTTATAGATAAGGAAATTGAAAAACATAAAAAGGAAATGAGATATCGCTTAAGAATTCTTATTTTTTCTTTAGCTTTTACATTGATAATTGCACCAATTAGTTGGTTTGTAATGGACTCTTTTATAAGAAATTTATCATTGTTCGCTTTAGCAATTGTTAATTATGGAGTTGCAGGTTCTTTTTTCCTAATTGGAGCTTTCAAATCCTTGAAAAATAAATCTGCTAATATGGATGTATTAGTAGCTTTAGGTACAACTACGGCATTAGTTTATTCAATACTAACAACTTTTCTTATTGAGGGAAAAACTTTTTATGAAGCAATGAGTATGATATTGAGCTTTTTACTTATTGGAAAATATTTTGAACATAAAACAAAAGGGCAAGCATCGGAAGCTATTAAAAAGTTAATTGGTTTACAACCTAAAACAGCTACTTTATTAAAAGATAATGAAGAAATTGAAATACCCATAGAAGAAATTGAAGTAGGAGATATATTAATAGTAAGACCTGGTGAAAAAATACCTGTTGATGGAAAAGTTATTAAAGGAAAGACAAAAATTGATGAGTCAATGATAACTGGTGAGAGTAGATATGTAAAAAAAGAAGTCGAGAGTAATGTGATTGGTGCAACTGTGAATCAAACTGGGTTAATACACATTATCACGGAAAAGGTTGGTAAGGAAACCGTATTATTTCAAATAATCGATTTTGTTAAAGAAGCTCAAAGTAAAAAAGCAGCAAAACAACAATTAGCTGATAAAGTAAGTAATTATTTTGTGCCCGTTGTCGTATTAATAGCTGTTGGAGCATTTCTTTATTGGTATTTCATTGCTCAAATTGGATTAGAGTTATCATTGTTAGTATTCACATCTATTGTGGTTATTTCTTGTCCATGTGCTCTTGGTTTAGCAATCCCAACAGCAGTTATGGTAGGAACTGGTAAGGGGGCAGAGAATGGAATTTTATTGAAAGGAGGAGATTCTTTAGAGGCTATAAATACCATAAATACAATAGTTTTTGATAAAACTGGAACCTTAACAATAGGTAAACCAAAAGTATCCGTAGTTTTTGCTGAGAAAGAAATAAATGATGAGGGATATAATGAGGAAGAATTACTTTTTTTTGCTGGGAGTGCAGAAATGGGCTCAGAACACCCACTTGGACAAGCCATAATAGAAGAAGCAAATCAGAAAGGATTAACTCTTGAACCTCCTAGTGACTTTGATGCAATTCCAGGGAAAGGAATTGTTACAAATATAAAAAATAAAGAAGTGATCATTGGAAATGAAAAAATAATGTTGGAGAATAATATTTATTTAGAAGATTACCTTAATAAATATCGCGAACTTCAGCAAAAAGGAATAACCACTATTTTAGTAAGTATAGATAATAAATTAAGAGGAATAATCGGCATTTCAGATAAACTAAAAGATCAAGCACCTTATACCTTGGAAAAATTAAGAGAAAAAGGTCTAGAAATTTATATGATTACTGGGGATAATAAACAAACAGCTCTAAGTATTGGGAAAGAATTAAAACTGGATGAGGATCATATCTTAGCAGAAGTTCTACCAAACGAAAAAGCTTATACTATAAGATCACTTCAAGACTCTGATGATCATAAAGTAGTGGGAATGGTTGGAGATGGTATAAATGATGCTCCTGCATTAGCACAAGCAGATGTAGGAATTGCTGTAGGATCAGGTACTGATATTGCTATCGAAACTGCAGATATAGTATTGATGAGAGGAGATTTAAGAAATGTGGTATCCGCTATTAATCTCTCTAAAAAAACTTATAAAAAGATGATTACAAATTTATTTTGGGCTTTTATTTATAATCTTATAGGGATTCCTATAGCAGCTGGAATATTATACTATGCGACTGGATTCTTTTTACCACCTTATCTAGCTGCTGTTTTTATGGCTTCAAGTTCAGTTTCGGTAGTTACAAATGCATTATTTCTAAAACGATTTGAACCAAAAACCCCTCAACAAATAGAAGAAGAGAGATTGCTTGTATCTCAAGAAAAAGTTATTGATCCAGTGTGTGGAATGAAAATTGATCCTGGACGTACTCTAGAATATGAGTATAAAGGAAAAATATTTCATTTTTGTAGTTCAAACTGTGAAGCACACTTTAAACAGGATCCAGAGAGATTTAAGAATTACGAAGCTATGGATCCAAAATTAATGCAAATGAAAAACTTTAATGAAAAAATTGAAGAAGCAAAAATAGATAATAAATTAGAAAATGATGAGGTTGATAAAAAAATGGGAAAATTAAAATGTTCTGAATGTGGATTAGAACAAGAATTACCAATGCATTGTGGCAAACCAATGCATAAGGAAGGTAATGAATTAGTTTGCTGGATGGGTGCATCGTGCGGTGCCCAACCAATCCCTGAGCATCATGGGAAACCAATGGATATAGTTGAGTAATAAAATTAGACAGTTATCTTTTTAGAAATAATTAAGTAAATTATTTTTTTTCTCCTTTTTCTTATGTAATATAATAGAAATCTCTAAAAATATAAATATAAATAATCCTACTAAACATAACAGGGCACCAATCAAGAAAGAGACTTGATAAGCAAAAACCTCGGTCGTACCCTTACTTATTAGAAAATCAATTAGTGGACCTGAGATAAGAGTAGAAGCAGATCCCCAACTTAAAAAAAATGTCGTATTGTACACAGCAAATAATTTACCTCTCAAGTCTGCTCGGATTAATATTGAAGCAATTGCATAAGATGAGGCATATATTATAACCTCTGCTGCTCCAATTAAAAATCCTCCTAGGAAAATAAAGGGTAAATAAATTGTTGTTGCTGTAATTATTAAGGCAATAATTCCAATTGAAGTTCCTAATCCTAGTGCTAAAGAATGTCCCAACTTTTTACTTAAAAATCCTGCTCCGAAGCCAATTAATAGGACAGCAACAGACCTTGTATTTGCAATAAAACTCAACATCAAGCTGTCTACATTAAATCCTGTGTCTAAAGATAGATATTGAGAATAAGGGACGGCAATACTATTTCTACCAAAATTAATGAAAATTAACGCGATGATAAATATAACAAAGATTAAAACACTATTTTTATGTGTTTCGGTTTCTTCTGACGAAAATTGTTTTTCTAGAGAATCAGGTGAGATACCTCCTTCTGGACTCAGCAACAGCATTGGAATAGCTGAAAAAAACATAATAAAAGAGGCAACAAAGAATAAAGGTCCATACCTGAAACCAAAACCAGAATCATATAACAATCCTCCTATAAATATTCCAATCATACGTCCTCCACCACCCAAACTAGTAAGTTGTCCCATAATTTTACTCCTTTTTTCAGAAGAGTATAAATCACTAATCAATGCACTCCATCCGATATTACTCATCGACCAAAACATCTCAGTAATGCTTAAGCCTATTATAATTACCCATCCTGCTACTATAAAGTCATTAAATAATGAGTGAATACCCCAAACAGTTAAAGTCCCTATCCCTGCTAATATTTCGCCACATACTACTAATGTTCGCCTTTTTTGTGTGTAATCTGATATTGGACCCCACACAAAGTTTTGAAATATTACTGACATCACCATAGGTATTGTAGCATAAAGAGTTGTCTGAAAAACTGACATACTTAAAAATTCTCGCATATAGATTGATAAATAAGTGTAGAAAAGGCCTCTCCTAAACATAGCGAGCATCTGAAAAGAAGATAAACCTCCAAAAATTCTTAATGGTGTTTTCTTAACTCTATTGGTAAACAGTTTTGTCATAATAATAAGTAAGTTTAATTATAAATAAATGAAAGAACTCTTTTTTCTAAATGTTTCTATAACGCTATTCTTAAATTATAAAGATTAGAAGAAGATGAGAAAAGAGTAAATGAGAATAATTAAAGTTAGATATATTAAATTGTTATAAATTCTATTGCTTTTCAAGTGCTTTTTGCCATTTTTTTAATCTATTTAATAATTTCTGAGTATTTGGAGCATAGTTTAATTGTTCTAAATATAATGGGTAGTATTTATAAAGATTATTAAGCAATTCAAGAATAGATTGTTGCATTTCTGTTTGTTCGGTAATAGGTTTTTTTAATTGAAATATGGTTCTTTTCTCTTTTTTGCTATTCAGAGCTTTTACAAAATTATTTAAAATAAAACTTTTAAAGTCATAAAATTCTTTTGGTCTAAAATTAGCTAACGAAAATATCATACTCTCATCAGCATAAGGAATAAACCTTATTTTCTTGTCTTCAGGGTCTTCTGGATTCTCAATTAATTCTAATTCGATATCTTCATCACTTAAAAGTTCTAATATTGAGTATAATTCACCAGGATTAATTTTAGTTTCCCTCTCGATTTGATACGCTATTTCTGAAAATGGAATGTAAAAATTTGGTATTTTTTCAGGATTTTCTATTCGATACCTATATTCCTTACGTAATAATTGTAATATCTGGGTTTTCGTATCTTCCTGAGTCCCAGTTTTGAATGAAATTTGAGTACTTTTTAGTTTTTGCTGATGTTTCTCCTTATCTTTTTGTTTTTTACTATAATCAGTAGATAATGATGAAATTAAACTATTAGAAGGCTGTTGCGTATCTGTTTTAGTAAGTAAACGGCTAGTTTTGCTTTTTTCCTCTAGTGCTGTTTCAAACAGTCTCTGGCTTAAATATTGCCTTGCCTTTTTCTGAGCTACTCCTTTTTTCTCAAACCTTTCTGTAACTGAAACAAAATTTATCATTTTTTTAGTTTTTCCAGACTCTCCTTTATCTGTTGTAATTAAAATATCCATATCTTTCTTAGCTAATTGGTCAATTAATTCGTGAACATTTGCTTTAGTTAATTGAGTGGCTTTAATTAATTCTCGCTCAATTATCTCTATAGGATAGGCCTCTCCTCGTCTGATATATTCACTTCTTATAATTTTATAGACTTTATCCAAATTTCTCTCTTCCTCACTAACAGTTTCTTTTTGTAATCTCATGAACATTGAAGTCTCGTGAGGTTTAAGGTAATAAATTAACAATGTACTCCCTAGGAAAAAAATCATAAGTATGGAGATAATATACTTATCCGCCATTAACACAGTTCCTACATCAGTTATTATCTGATTAGGAATATCAACGGAAAGAATATAACGAGTCAAAGTTTGTGCAAATACACATCCTAAAAATAATAGAATTAATCCATCCTTTTTAAAAATTAATATGCGCCACCCTAAAGTTCTACCAGTTTTCTTTACAATACGATATAAGAAATACATTGAGATTATGAACTCGAAAATGAACACATATGATGCAGCCGAACCAGTTGCTCCAATAACAGACTTAAAAGCACTAACTGTTGGATTTTGTAATAAAAGAAAAATACTAATTTGGAGAATTTGAAAAAAGAATATAAAAAATACTATTAGTGAAAATGTAAAATTATCAAAAGTCCCAGCTCTTTTTGTTTCAGCACGTCTTCTAGTAAAAACAAACTCAAAAATTATAAACATAAGTGTCATAACTAAACTGAAATAAATAAGAGGCATTATAACTTCCATTTCTAATTCATAAACTAATACTGCATTAGCAGGATCTGCACTTGCAAAGATGTCCAAAGACAAAATAACTAAAAAAGTCCTATAAAATAAAGAGATTACTACAAGAACTCCTAAAATAAAAATAGGAATGATAATTGCAATAAGACGTCTGATAATTGAATATCTTCTTATGAATCTCGATTCTATCTTTGTTGCAAATTTCCTAGAATACATGTAAAAACGAGTACTCAATAAAATTAACCAAATCATCGACAAGGTTAGTAGATATGTCATTAAGTTAATACTGGTTCCAATATATAGAAATAGAAGATATAAGAATGTGAAAAGACCCAAATATAATATTATTTGTTTTATTGCAGTCTTCTCTTCAAATATAAAGATCCTAAATCTATCAATACTGAATAAAAATGATAGTATTAGAAAAAACCCAACAATTGTATTTGAAAATGCGAATGGATTTCCAAACATTAAATATTGAATCCAATTACTCTCTGGAATATTTATTGCTGTGATTAAAATAAGAGAATATATTATGAATATTCCATACAATCCCCAAAATTTCTTTTCAAAAGAATATGATTTTGGTTCTTTTCCATCTAGATACACTTCTTGATGGATTATCTTGTCATAAAACCCTTTTTTTACTCTAGCCTTTAAAGCATTAACTTTCATACCTTGTTTCGAAGCAAAACTCTTCATTCTGTACTTAATATCTACTTTGCCTAATTTTGAGACTTTTGGTATTTTTAGAGGTTTGAATTTTGCTTGTTTTTTCTTAGCTTCAGATTTTTCTTTAGAGTTATTTGACTTTTTTGAAGAATTGGAATTCAATTGCTTACCAGACATTTTTAAAATTGAAAAGTGTTTATAATTATATGTTGTTTATGAGAACATTTAAAATTTCATAAAATAAGAGTTGGTATTTATAGAACCTATAAATCTTAATTTCATTTGTCCAATTTGTGGAATTGAAAAAGTCTTAAAAATTCCAACATCAACTTTTTTGATTGATAATCAAAAATCGATGAATTTATTTATTGAAAAAGGATTGCTGTACGACCATCAATTTTAAGAATTAATAGACAAAAATTTAAAGATTCAAAAATATCATAAAATAGAGCAAAACAAAGTTGATTGAATTATAAAATAAAACATATTAAATCTATCGATGTAAATTTTAAAAATACTCAAATATAAATTATAAATATAGTACTATCATTACTTTATTTTAAAAAATGGAAGGAACTCAAAATCATAACAAAGAAAGTCTTATTCAATTAGTGAGGAGAGCTATTGAACTACTGTGTGAAAAAAACATTTCTAATGTGGTTATCCTATCATCTTACAAGATTAATGCTGTTTTGAAAGAGTCGTTCGGTGTAGATATAAAAGTTGACAAAATTGGTCGAATTCTGAGTAAAATTGCAAAATTGAATGAATTGAAGAGATTAAATACTAATATTCCTAAATATAAATTGCAGATTTCTAAAGTGTCTCATCTACAATTTTTTTGAAAGAAATTTTACGTTAAATTACGAAAATCTGTAATAATCTTTTGAAGTTTTTCCAGTAAATTTCTTATTTCTGAATAATTATTCTTGAAAGGTTCCATTTCTGTATTTAATTTTTCAATCTTTTCATCAAAGTTTAATTTAATAGGCTCTAATGAACTAGTTATTGTCTTATTTATGTCATTTGTAAATGAATCTATTTTATTAGTAATTGAAACGAGGTTTTCATCTAATTGTTTCATTACTTCTTCAACTTTAATATTGATTTGAGTTGCTTCAATTAGTTCCTGCTTCATTGATTCTATAACTGTCTCTATTTCAGAATTAATATTTTTTATTTTATTATCAATTAAACTGTTCAAATTAGAAATAAGATTTTCTTTTAGTTCAGAGATTTCCTGAGTAACTTCTTTATGATCTTCAATTCTTTTATCAACATAGTTGGAAACACTATTTTTAAATTCATAGACAATATCATTGAGTGTTTTTTTAAACCAATTACTTACCTTCAAAAAGCCTGATACTACTACTTCTCTTATCTTGCTTACTGATTTACTAATGTATTCAGAACCTTGAGAATTTCCTTTTTCTATGTTACTAACCCAATTACCAACTTCCATCTGAAATATATTTAGAAATTTTTCAGAAAACTTTTCAGATCCCTGTTTAAAACTTGAAACTATAGAGGTTATTTCTGGATATTCTCTCGAATTTTCTTCAATTTCTTCTGTTATTTCAGAGAGAGGGATTTCTTGTAAATCTTCAGGAACTTTCTCAATAATTTCATTAATCTCTTTAATTAGTATTGGATTTTTCTTTTGAAAATCTTCCATAAACTTCTGAATCCATTTAAAATATTCTAAAGAAGATGGTATTTCAACTTCATAATTTACACTAGAATACTTGTCTGTTTTAGCATAATAGTTTAGCCGGTAAACTTCAAAAAGAAGATCTTCATTTTGAATTAAAAGAGTATGGTCGAAAACTATGCAAAAACCATTAGGGAATTTCTCATTTTGGAAATATTGATGATTAGCAATTGTAATATCAGTAAAGTCTAATCCCCATCCTGGCCTTGAAATATACCATCCTACTATTTTCTCTTTATATTGATTTTCAATTTGTTGAAATAATTCAATTTCTTTCTTAGAAAAACCTACTGATACTGCTAATCCATGCATGATAGGAATGGAATTATTTACAGTTATTTTGCCATCCGATGAGTCAATTTTACCTAAACAAACACCCATTACTTCAAGGCTTTTTTCTAATGCGTTGCTTCCAAAGCGTAGAACATGAGTTAACATATTTCTGAAAGCTTCTTTTTTAATGTAAATTTTTCCATTTTCATTAGTCTTTTCTTTTATAATTTGTTTATTTTCACTCAAATCTACTTAGTCTCCTCCTTTTTCATACTTTTCTATTTTTTTCAACAATTCTTCATTTTTTTTCTTTAAATCTGCAATAGATTTATGTAGTGTTTTATTCTCAACTTCAAGCGTATCAAGTTTATTACTGAGTGGATTTTTTGAACTTTCTAATAATATGATGCCTGCCTTTAAATCAGAAAGAAAACTTTTTGAATCTTTACCTAAATTAATCAAATTTCCGATAACTTTATTTACACTTTTGGTGAACAAAGCAGAAAACTTTTCAATTTCATCTTTTAATACATCAATAGTTAAATTTTGCATTGAATTTATGGTTTGAATCATATTTTCTATACTTTTTATCTTTTGTTCTAAGCTTTCTGAAGAAATTGATCTAGTATTATTTATTTCAGTCAACTTTTCTCTATTCTCATTAATCAAATTCAATATATTTAACAAGACATCTTTTAGTTTCTGTTCAAATATAATATTAAATTGCTCTTCAAGTTCAATTTTAATTTGATTAAAAGAATCTTTGAAAAATTCTTGATTAGAATCAAATTCTTCGAATTTATCATCAATATACATATCTAAATCATTCAATTTTTCCTTGAAAGAAAACTTAAAATCTTTTTGTAAATTTGAGATACCCTTACTTAGACCCTCTTTGATTTTGATAATATCCTTTCTGATTTGCAGATTTGTCTCAACAGTGTTTCGTATTATGTTATCACTCCATAAATTTAATCCTTGAATTATAGGTTCAATTGAAGATTCTAGTAGATTTACTAAACCCTCCTTAAGACTTGTCATAATTAAACCAGTATTTAACTCCGGTTTTTCTGCTAGAATCTGGTTTTCACTTGGAAATGTAATATCACCAAATAAATCGGGCATTTCATTTATTTCCAGTATAGGAGGTTCTTTGGAATGTACACTATTTATCAATTCAATTAATTTTATATAATACTCAATACTGTCAGGAGGTTCTACATTTACCTGTACTTCATGATATCCTGACATTTGCCCTTTATTTGGATTATCTAATCTAAACGTACGAAATCCTAAATCACCAGGCTTTTCCAGATAAGTATGATCAAAAACTATACCAATAGCACTAGGATTAGGAGTCTGCCATCCGAGCTGATTTCTAATATCTGTGCTAGAAAAAAAAATGTCTAAATTTGGATGACTATGGAACCATCCACAACTAAACCAATTCCTCTCAGCATAGGTAGCATCAACCATGGAAAATGTTACATAATCTTCAGGAGCAAATGCAACTTCAATTGCTCCACCATGAGAAATTGGAACAGCATCTTCAATGATAAGATCTCTTATTCCCTTTTTATCAGGTTCTCCTTCCAAATGTCCAATCAAAATACCCATAACTTCCTTAAATTGTCTACGATCTCTTGCTTTATTACCAAATCTGAGGACATGCAGTAGCATTTTGTAATAAGCTTCAGGTTTAATAGTAACACTTTTATCAGAGGTCAAAATCCATCACATTTTTACTAGATTTAGATATAATTAATTAATGGAATATATATACTTTATTTGTTTATTAAATTATTTAGAGAATCCTATTTTCTAAAAATAACCTTTTTAAATTCATTATAAAAATATTTAATTAAAATAGAATTAGTGTGGAAGTCTCTTCCCACAAAAAGGGCAATAGATAAAGCTTATGTCTTTACCACAGTAAGGACAGAATTCTCCATCTGAACTTACACCTGCTTGAGGTTTGCTTCCTTCACTTGGTATAGAAGGTAATTGCCTAGTTGTTCTGACTATCGAGGCTGGAGCTTCTGCTTCTGCTTTTCTAGCTGCTACTGTAGCTTTAAATGCTTGTCGTCTTTCTTCTTCTAATTCTTGCTGCGATTTCATTCCTTCTGTTTTAACCCATCCTTGGGCTTGAGATCTCTTTAGTTCACTTTCAGGAACCCTTTCTAATTCTACTTGTTTTGTTTCTGAGATTGGTGCTTTTACTTTTTTCTCTTCCTTATTTTTCATTGCCTGTTTAACTAGGGCTTGGGTAGTTTTCATAATCTGATGTGGGTTAATATTAGGGATTGCAACCGTTCGAAGAACCCATCCGACAATTATGTTTTGGTTTGGGAAATCACCTTGAACATCCTCATCTTTAAAAACATACGAATCCATTACATCCTTTCCTTTTAACAAACGAACTGCCCATTTCTCATTAATCTCTCCCAGTTGAATCCTATAGCTTGTTCCAGCTACTCCTAGTTGCGAAGAAAGTGGTACAAAGCCAATATCCGCCAATTTAAATCACTTATTAAAAATTATTTATATGGTTTGAGTAATATTATAATGATTAATTATGAATTTAAATTATTTCTTATTTTTTGGTAAAAATTAATTTTAAAATTAAAAAATCTTTTCTACGTGAAACACTGATTTAGCTCTTGAATTAACAATTTTTATTATGTGATTAAAAACACATAAATAGAAAAATTTGCATTAATTTGTCAAATATCATTTCTTGGATTATTACAAGTTTTTAAAATGACCGTTATACTCTCAAAAAAGGTATACTTGACAGTTGTAGCAGCATCAGTTAGGTTTGCGAATGTTCGCATTTCTAAAGATGATTGGCTAGAGGTTAGTGGAATTTTTACTGGTAGAAACGATGGTGACAACGTAATAATCACTGAAGCATTCCCCATTATGCATCAAGAGTTAGATAAAGATGCTGTAATTGATCAATATAAATGGGCAGATGAAGATTATGAAGCTTTATATATAATTGATGATTTAGCATTCTCGAAAGATCCACCAGAATTTGTAGTCGGATGGTGGCATTCTCACCCAGGTTTTAAGGTGATGATGAGCCATATTGATATTCGAACAACTCTTTCTTATCAGCAAAACAATCCTTTAGCAATTTCCTTAGTTTTTAATCCTACTCGGCTTATACGGCAAATTGAAGTAGCTTATAAAAAAGGAGACCCAGATGTACAATTAAAAAACGATCCTGGTTTCAAAATATTTAGATTAGATGATATTATTCGAGGATTAGAGGCTTCTTATCATGTTGTAGATTATAAAATAGAGGGTTATGAAAGTATGGAACAACTAGTTAAATTAACACAGAAGTTCATAATAGATATAACTAATTTCTTTCCTAAAAGCGACATCCCCCAAATCTATGATAAATTTATTGATGATAGAATTACCGAATTGAATTCTTTATTTCAAGGTACAGAAGAATATTTATCAACTTTAACTCATCATGGTGAAAAGAAGAGGATTCCTGAAGTATTGGAAAATCAGAGCAAAGAAATCCGTAAATATGTTGCAGAAACTTTTGTAAAAATAGAAAATATCAAAGAATTCATGAATTATTTAGAATATAAAGAAAGGGAATTGATTATTCCTAAAATTGAAAATAGCTTACATAAATGGGACGAAGTTGTAGCAGGGTTAGATAAAAGATTAAAGCAATTATCAAAGAAATTTTAATACTAATAACATTCATCTTATTTTTAATTTTGATAAATTTTTATTTGATTACGTCTTTTTCTGATTAAAATTAATATCTTTTAAATCAAACAATTTAAAGAGTTCATTTATACCATGAAAAAAATTAATTTTCCTTTTACAGCGATTCTTGGGCAAGAAAAAATGAAAATGGGGTTAGTTTTGAATGTAATTGACCCTCAAATTGGAGGAGTATTACTAACAGGTCAACAAGGTACTGGAAAAAGTACTGCTGTGAGGTCACTTGTCGAATTGATGCCACAAATCGAAGTCATCAAGGATTGTGAATTTTCATGCGATCCTAATTCAGATATTGATAATTTATGTCAAGCATGCATCGAAAAGAAGGGTAAAGGTAAAGTTCAAACAGAATTTAGAGATATGTTATTAGTTAATCTTCCATTGGGTGTAACAGAAGATATGGTTTGTGGAAGCTTATCAATCGATAAAGTATTAACAGAAGGAATTAGAGCTTTACATCCAGGTTTACTCGCAAAAGCAAACCGTGGTATTTTATATGTGGATGAAATTAATCTATTACAAGATCATATTGTTGATGTATTATTAGATTCTGCTGCTTCAGGAGTAAATATTATTGAAAGAGAAGGTATTTCAGTTTCTCATCCATCTAGATTTGTATTAGTAGGTTCCATGAATCCCGAAGAAGGAGATTTAAGACCTCAAATTGCGGATCGCCTTGGATTGGAGGTAACTATAAAAGCTCCTCGAGATTCAGAATTAAGAGCAGAAATAACAAAGAGGGTAATTGAATTTGATGATAATCCTAAAGAATTTATTAAAAAGTATGAAACTGAACAAGAAGAACTAAGAAACAAAGTAACTAATGCTCGTAAGATATTGAAAGAGGTCCAAATCCCTAACTCAGTGTATGAATTTATATCTAAAATAGTTAACGAATTGGAAATATTTTCACAAAGAGCTGATATAACCTTTATTAGGTGTGCTAGGGCTCATGCTGCATTAAATAATAGAATAACTATCATTGAAGAGGATTTAAATGTTGCAATGGATTTGGTATTTGAACACAGAATTCACTCACTTCATTATGAATTAACACCAAAAGAAATTAAGTCAAAAATTGCCGAAGTATACGGAAAGATTAAGGAAGCTTATGAGAATACTCAAATACTGTTACCTAATAAAGAGACAGAGGGTCCTTTAAAACATACTGATGAACCTCAAAATGAATTCAAACGTCAATCTGTTGATCCTGAGAAAGTAGATATTCCAGAATCAAAAGAACAAAAGCTTCCTCCTCCAAAATATCCAGATAATAGAAAAAGAAGTCCTAGACCTGCTGGAGGTTGGAAAGTTAAAAATATTCCATTTGATGATGATATTAAATTTTTCGAACCTAAAGATTCTTCATTACCTTTTGTGTATAAAATGGAAAGAAAGATGACATCAATTTTAGATAATATAAGAAATGAACGTAAAATTTCTGATTACGGTGGTAGAGGAATTGGGCGGAGAATAAAAATATCTTCCTCTCAGAAAGGAAGATATATTTCCTATCGATCACCTCTACGCGAAGAACCTAAAACTATTGCTTTAGATGCAACAATTCGAAATTATTTAAAAAATTCAATTTATAATGAGACCCAAATCGATTTTCCTATTCATTTCAATAAATACGATTTAAAAGATAAAATATATGAATATAGAGCACCATTAGCCTTCTTTTTTGTTTTAGATAGTTCTGCTTCAATGTACTATGTCATAAAACAGATGACAGATGTAATATTATCATTACATAGGGAAGGATATAGAAAAAGAGATAAAATCTCATTGATAGTTTTTCGCGGTAAGGAAGCAATTGTATTGCAAAAACCAACTGTCAATTTTCAATCTGCTATTAAAAAACTGAAAAAATTGGAAGGTAAATCATATACACCAATGGCTGCAGCATTAAAAAAAGTATCTGAGCTTATAAAAATAGAAAAATTAAAGGATAGAAATATTATTCCAATTGTGTTTATTTGTAGTGATTGCGGAGCAAATATCTCAGTTAAATACCCCGATCTTATTGCTCAAATTGAAACTGATTATGCCTTAATAACGCAAGAATTAAGGGAATTGACAAAAAAATTAGCTAAACAAAATATTCATTTAGTTGTCCTTGAACCCAAAAAATCTTATGCAACTCATGCACTTGGAGTCCACACGTATTCAGCAGATCAAATTAAAAGGAATTTTAAGAAATTTGGCAACGCACAGATTTATCGGTTTGATCGTTATAATCCATCTTCTCTTGTATTAGAATTGAAGAAAATATTATAAAAAAATGGTAAAACGTCCAAGATCTGTACTTTTAATTGGATTTAATATTCGTCCTCTAGCTTACTCGTTAAATAAAGCAAATTATATTGTATACGCTGTAGACTTCTTTGGAGATTTAGATCTTTTCCCATTTGTTAAAGATAGTATCATAGTAATGAAGGAATTGAATTGTAGTTATGATAATTTAAAAGAAAATTATAGCAAATATTTGGCTCAACTTGCGTTAAAATTGCTTAATCAAAATAAAGATATTGACTCTATCCTCATAGGAAGTGGATTGGATGATGCTTATGAAGAAAGAAAACTACTTGTTGATGAAACAAAGAATCTTGACATTAATTATCTTAATAATGAATTAAATATAGTTAAGAGTGCTAGAGATATTGAAAAACTCTATGATTATCTTAATTCTCAAGGTTACAAAACCCCTTTTTATACATCCTTTGAAAAATTCAATTTTAATAAACCCAATTTAAGATATCCTTATGTCTTAAAAAAAAAAAGTAGTGCTGGGGGCATTAATGTTTTCAAAATTAAAGATAAGGATACATTATTCGATTATACTAAGATATTGGAAAATAAAATGTTTAAACCATCAGAATGGATAACACAAGAATATATTGAAGGAATTCCAATAAGTAGTACTGTAATTTCAGATGGTTATGAAAGTGAAGTCATCTCTATTAATCGTCAAATTATCGGTGAGAAATTTCTAAATAGTCCAAAAGATTTCATGTATTGTGGTAATATAGTCCCTGCTGGATTATCAATGGAAGAAAATAACCTTATTTCTGAAATTTCTCATATTCTCACTCAAAGATTAGGATTAAGGGGTATAAATGGATTTGATTTTGTTTTAAAAGATCATTATCCTTATCTAATGGAATGCAATCCTAGAATACCTGGGTCAATAAGAGCTTCAGAAGACTGTTTGAATCTCAATCTATTAGATCTTCACGTTAAATGTTTTCTACCTAAACAGTGGGATGAAATAAGAAAATTAATCAATTCTAGTAAACCTAAAGGATATACTACTAAATTGATTTTTTTTGCTCCAAAAGATATTGACAAAAAATCCATAGCTAAAATAAATGAAATTAACTATATTCATGACAAACCTGTACCTGATAAAAATATTATAAAAGGAGCCCCTGTATGTTCAGTTCTTTTTAACGCAAATAGCGCAACTGAGTCCTTTAATGGCGCGAGAAATGTAATTTATGAAATTAATAGCATTATTGGATTATAGTCTTTATCTTTGCTATAATCGAACCTAATTTTCTTTCATCAGATTCTGGGACAGCAAGAGCTAAAATGCGGTTTTCATCTAAATCATGAACTATTACTGATCCGTTTTCTCCCCCTATTATTGAATATTCCATGTGACTTTTTTCTAGTAAAACACCTGATAGATTATACAGTGCTGCAACCATTGCTGAAAGAATTGGCTCAGCTACTGTAGACTGAATTTTAATTGGTAATCCGTCTTTTGTGATTATTGCTAAAACCAGAGTGTTTGGTATAGCTCTTTTAAGCCTCTTAAAGATTTCCTCTTTATAAATATCAGAAGTCTCGATTATTGCAGAAACTTGAAGTGCTAATTTCTGTAATTTTGTGATGTATGACTCTAATCCTTCCAATTCAGCTAATTCTCGATTTAAATAAGTTATCATTGTAATATTTTCTGCTAGTATAGACAAAACAATTCTATCTTTACCAGTGATTAAATTATATGCTACTTCTTGATTCAATGAGTCTTTCAACATTTTAGAGGAAAGGAATACAAGACTACTATTTGCCGCTGTTATTTCCCCTGTTGTCATCTTAATTGACTTTTTAAATTTATTGGCAATTTTCGTTCCCTCCGGTGTTCCCACATTAATACCTAATATTGCTGATGAAGCTTCAAGCACTTTCTCAATTAACTCAGAAACATCTGACTCTATTTCATCAATAATTTTATCTTGATTTTCCATTAATGAATATTGTACTTTTTGAATATAAAAAGATATTCTAATAATTTAATAACAATTTTAAGAAATTCTAATCCAATAGTATTCAAGATTTTTTTCTGAAAAATAAGAACCGTCATATTAAATCAATCGAATATCAAAATATTCATTGAAAAATAAAATGAAATCCAAGCCGAAGAAGATTTTATAATTAAAAATCATAAAAAGGAACTAATAATTATAAATTTTTAAATTTTAATCATTATAGTTAAAATTATAAATAAAAAATATTGTGATCTTGTTAATGGATTACTTAGAGGAAATAAGTTCGTTAAAAAAACAATTACAGAGCAAAGATTCTCTGATTAAATTAAAAGACTCTCAAGTCAAAACTCTTGAGAATTCTATAGAACTTAAAGATGAGCAAATTAAGACTTTTGAGAAAACTCTGCAGATGAAAGATGAAGAAACTAAAACATTAGAAAAAACAATATCAATAAAAGATACTCAAATTGAAGAATTAAGCTCTTCAAAAGTTGATACATCTCTAATAAAAGAAAAAGAAGAAATCATTGCAAAACTTCAACAAGAAATAGAAATTTTGAATGAAGAACTTTCTAAAGCCGATGAAGATTTAGAGATCTTGGAATTAGAGATTGAGAAATTAAAAAAAGCTCAAATTAATTCTAGTGAAGATAAAATAATTGATTTCACAAATATCCAAATAACTAAATCTGAAATTCTTAAAAAGATGAGAGAAATTTTAGATAAATCTATAGCAAATGTTACAATAATTGTCCCTTCAATAGTGGATTTACAGGAACTTTATTTGTATGAACTTAGATCATCAGTGTCTATAAAAATTGCATGTAGTATTAGTCCTGAAATTCAAGAGCATAGCGAACTTCTTGAAGAATTTGAAAGTTTGGACAATATAGCTCTAAGAAATTATGAAAGAGCTGATAGATATGTGCTCACTAGAGATGGAGAAGAACTTCTCTTAGCTGTTATAGGTAATTCTGAAGATAATAATTTAGTAATCCATACAAGAGATCGTAAACATATTAAACTTTTTAATTCTTTATCTACAGAAGGCTGGATACAGAGTAGAAAAGTTTAAATTTTTTTAGAAAATAGGACATTTCTCTTTTACACATTTATCGTTAATGTTTGTGAATATACATCTTTTGGAACTATATTCTAGGTTGATTTTGAATTTTTCTCTCAAGAAATCCAAGGTTTCCATAATGGAAAGACGGACTGACCTCTTACAGCAATGTTCTAAATCATCAGCTATCCGCTCCAAGGATCTAGATGTTATCTGGTTTGAAAGGGTTCTTGGACGATCTCTAGAAGGAGTTGCTCCCGTAAATACACTAATTGCTACACCAGAACCCATACCTGCACCACAGCATCCATAAAATCCACACCAACCTCCAGGTATTTTTGATGCTCTTCTGATCCCTTCCTTAATATCAAAAAAAGATATTATGTTCCCATCAGGTTTTTTTATTCCATTATTTTTAAGTGCTGTTAGAATGACCGCAGGTGTTAATACATGGTGTTCTGGACCATAAACTTTGAATTTTGGATGTTTCATTATTAAATCTGCTAATTCAAATGGATCCTTAATTTTAGTGTCTTCACAAATTCTTTCAATAATTTCAATAGGGCCTTTTGAATGACAACTATCGCAAATATAATGCCCTGCTTCACAATAAATATTAGATTCAAATAAAAGCCCGCAAAATTCACAGTTTAATTCCTTATAATCATCTTGTTTTGTTGCATAAATTAATTTTTTGTGACATATCTCGCACTTATCACTATTCTTATCAGAAATTTTAATCACATCTTTATCTAATTTATTTCTATTAATTTTCTTTTTCTTTTATTAAAATGAGCTAAAAAGTTGTAACCTGAATTCTTTAACAATTTTATCATATTATTAAATTTATAACCTACCTCATTAGGATGGTGCGCATCTGAGCCTAAAAGAACAGGAATTCCCAAATCATACATCATCTCTATAATCTCAATACTAGGATATTGTTCTTTTATCTCTTTTCTTAATCCTCCAGTATTTATTTCAATTGTTAAATCTCTTTTATTGATTAATTCAAGTGTTTTCATTGCTTCATTCATAACTAACTCTTTATCAATTGCTCGTTTATTATACTTCTTTGGTAAATCAAAATGACTAACGACATCGAAATCAAAATCTTTTGAATTAATCATATCTTGTAGCTTACGATAGTATTCAATATAGATATTATCAATTTTATCGTATTCCTTGTACATGCTTAAAAATCTACGGTCATCAAAAGCAAATAATCTTGATTTTCCGTGTAAAATGTGTACTGAACCAAGGATATAATCTAAATTATTCAATCTATTCTTTAGCTGTAAATTTAAGAAACTCTCTTGACTTTTAAAAAAGTCAACCTCAAATGCTACTCTTAATTCAATTTTATTCAAATACTTTTCCTTTAACTTCTGTATCGTTGAGAGATATAAGTCTATTTCATCCAAACTCATAGCATATTCTTGATAAGGAACTTCTTCAATTAAGATAGAACTACTTTTAAGATATTCATATGGAAAATGGTCACTAAGTCCAATAAGATCTAATTTCTTATCAATAGCTTTTTTTATATAATCTTCAATTGAGCCAACTGCGTGATTACACATTTCATTGTGAGTGTGATAATCTTCTAAAACCATCTTGTATTTTTAAATAGTATAAATTAGATAAAATTAATCATAACAAAATATAAACTCATTTTCTTTTGGAATTTAAAGATAAGATATATGATGGCGAATATGAAGTCACTGAAGTTCAAATAAATAATGAAGGACAAATCTTTCGAGGCTTGTTATATTTTCCCCCAAAGAGATTTAAAAAACCATATCCGCTAGTTATATATTTTCATGGTTTTCCAGAGTTATCTACCTTAGCAGAAATTATAAAAAGATATAGATATTTATTAAATCTTGGTTATTCCTTATGCTCTTTTAACTTTCGAGGATACCGAATTAGTGAAGGCCGTATCTCAATAAAATCTCAAATTTCAGATGCTTTAAAACTACTTGAGTTTGTAAAACTAATGAGTGAAAAGAAGTTTTTCGATATTGATAATATTAATATTTTAAGCTGTGATTTTGGTTCGTTTATTGCTTTATTGCTATGTTCTAAAACTAAGATTATAAATAAACTAATACTTATTAGTCCAATTTTAGATTTAAAGAAACATATTTATGGTAATGATTTTCCAAGAGCATTGAGTTATATAAATAGATTTCTACCGGGTTATATAAAAGGGATTGAAAACATTGAAGAATTTATAGAGTTTACAAAAAAAGAATTAAATGATAACCAATTTCAGATTAGCGATTTTATAAATAAGTTGAAATTAAAGGATTTGAAGGTGATCCTTGGAGAAAACGACAAAATCACACCTATAACAGAAGTAAATCACATTTTTCAGAACTTTAATACAAATTATGAATTTTATGTTATCAATGGTGCAGACCATGATTTTATTGATGATGAGGAATTAGAACAATTAAATAAAGAAATAATTAAATATCTTACATAATAATCTCCTGAAGTGATTAAATTTGAGTAAATATCATATGAGAAGGATTGAAAAGGAAATATCTAACAAAAAGGATATAGTAGAAATATTAAAAAGTAGTAAATTTGCTGTAATTTCTATGTGTAAAATGAATGAACCTTATATTGTAACATTAAGCTATGGTTATGATGAATTTAAAAATACGCTTTATTTTCACTGTGCAAAAGAGGGTCAAAAAATCGATTTTTTAAATTCTAATCCTCTCATATGTGGAACAGTCATAGAGGATAATGGATATGAAGATGGATGTGGACAGATCTATCGTTCAGTTGTATTCAGGGGAAAAGCAGTAATTGTAGAAGAATTAGAGGAAAAAAAATATGGGTTTAATATTTTACTTAACCAATTAGAAAATGATCCTAACACTACTAAAGAAAAATTTCTTAAAAAAGATGAGACATATGAAAATTCAGGAATGTTGAGAATCGATATAACTGAGATTTCAGGCAAAGAGGAGAAAGCAGAATCTTGATTGAATTAAATGGTCGCACCAGAAATTATGAAAGCAATAGAAGCAGAAGAACTAGTATTAGAAATTGATTTAAAAAATAATGAAAATACAGCTTAATTTACTTATTATTCAATATATTGTTTAATATACTTTTCTACTTCGCTTGCAGGTTGAAAAACTCCGAAATGACCTTCACATAAAATATCTGCTTTTAATTCTAATAATCCTTTCAATGATTCTTGATATTGTTCAAAGTTACTCACACCAGGAATAATAGGTCCATGCAAGTCCTGACCAAATAAAATCTTTTTTTGATCTTCAGTTTCAATTATTATGGAAATTGATCCTGGAGTATGACCGGGAGTATGAATACATTGAAATTCGATGCTACCAAATTTTAAAATTTCAAGATCTCCTTTTAACTTTTTTGTTAATTTTATAGGTTTATATTTTACTCCGTACCAATTAGCTGCAGTCTCCTTATTATGGCCTTCCTCTTCAATTGCATTGGCATCTAACTCATGGGCATAGAAATTAAGATTTTTGTTAAAAGCTTTGAGATCATAACACGCTCCAATATGATCAATATGGAAATGTGTAATAATACAATGTTTAATATCAAGAGGATTTAGATTGAATTTACTTATCTTCTTTATTAATTGTAAACTCATTCCACAATCTATTAAAACTAACCCGTCACTACTGTTAGTATCGATTAAAAAAACAGAACAGCCACTATCGCCAACATGATATATATTTTTGTAAATTTCTTTCATATAAACATCAATCTTTCATTAAAAAAAATACTTTTTATTGAAATCAAAATTACTAATATTACTTAATCTTTATTCAAATTGTTGATTAATTTGAAAGAAGGAGAAACTGACAGAAAATCTGATGAAACAAAGACTTTTTCTTCAAAACTGAAGAATTATTTTAAGAATTGGCTTGATTTTTCACAATATGAAACTAAAACCTTGATTTATGTTGTAATCTTTATTATAATACTTGGAATTTCATTATATTTAGTTATTTATAATTATTTTATTGATCCAACATTTCTCTACTCAATAGTTGTAAATTATTTTGTAATTCCTGTCCAAGCTTTAGGTTTCCTAGGAATTTTTTTATTTATTGGAATTATGGCTATCCAAGGCCTTATTATACCCATCCCTTCAGAGATCGTTTTATTAGCAACGGGAATGATTTGGGGATTATTAGCCGGAGGTATTATGGGCATTATTGGATCTTTAGCAGCAGGGTTGTTATGCTTTTTTATTAGTAGAAAAGGTGGACGCCCTTTAGCAGAAAAACTTGTAGGAAAGAAGACTATAAATATAGCTGATGCGTTTATTGAAAAACATGGTATTTGGGCAATTTTAATCTCACGTATGCTTCCAGTTATTGCATTTGATCCTATCAGTTATGCTTCAGGGTTAGTAGAAATGGATACTAAGAAATATACAATTGGTACTTTAATCGGTGCTATTCCTCGTGCATTTTTCTTTGCTTGGTTAGGTTCTCTATTTGGAATTGATCCATCAAATCCTAATATTGAAGCTCAATCTACGTTGTTTAATATTATCTTCTTAATTATTGTCTTAGTTCTGGGTACCTTGTTTATAATTTATTTTCTCTACGGAAGATATAGAGAAAAGAACATTAAAAAAGAAGAATAAATTTTAGTCTTACTACTTTCTGTTCCATTTTTTGCTATTTCACATTCCAAGTTATATTATCACAATATTATTAATTTTTTTAAAATCTGCAAAAATATAGTTCTTTATGAATGAAAATGACAATTACTTAAGGAAAACCGTCTCAAAGGAAAATTTCGAACTTTATTTACCTGAGTTTTATAAAAAACTTCGTAATGCCATTGATAACAAAAATGTGCAGTCTCTATATGATTTATCGAAAATATTCAATAGGTGTTATTTCAAAGACTTGTAAATTAGATAATTTTATAATATCACTTCTATTCCGCTTAAAAATTTCACTTTTTGAGAAATTACTAACAAATTCTAATTTGTTTAAAATCATTTTTTTTTATCTAAATATCAACCTTTTTCTTTTTGTGTACAAAAATTTTTTGTTTGTACGTAACCATGATATATAAATTCTTCGATCGAATTAATTTTAAATATTCTTAAAATATGTTTATTTTGAGGTATTTAATATATTTAAGGAGGTTTTAACATGACAGAAAAAGATTATCAAACTGAGAATGACTTTGAAAAATATTTAGAAGATTCTATAAGAGAAGATTTAGATTGGATGGAAAGAGAATTTGTTTTGCAATTTCGTTACAAAACAATTAAAACGAAGCAAGAACTTGATATGGGGAACAAGATAATCGACCACCTTATTGATAATATTAAATCGAATAATAATGAAAATGCACTTAATCTGCTAGCTATCACTCTTAATCGAATTGAACAGGAATTCCCAGAGTTTTTTTAAAACCAGGTTAAAAATCAAAAATCTTTAATATTTTTGAATTTATATTTACTTTTAACTAGATTATCTGATTTCTTAATTCTATTTTAACAATTTTAAAGAAAGAAAATTATGGTAAAAACCTAAATTATTATAATAACTAAAACCATTATTAAGAAAGATAAATATAGATTAATCTAGTAAAATTCTATATCAATAAGTTTTATTATGGAGAGATTAATTTTAACGCACTGGAATACTCAAACAGGTCCAGAAGTTCTGATACAATATCCTCCTGAAAAAGATTTTCCATCAAAAGAACTTCTTCTTAAAATATGGGCAAAACATGAGACAAATAAAGAGAATACTATGATTGAATTCAATTCTGAGGAAGATGAGACAAAATATCTTTCAATAATCCAAAATTATGAAGGAGAAATTTATTTTCTTATTCTCGTATACAAGCAAAAAGAAAACCCTGAAGAGATTATTCAAAAATCACCTGAAATATTAGCTCTTATTTGTAAAAATTTAATAGAACTAATAAATACAAATAAAATTACCCGTACAATTTCTGAGGCATTTAATACAATCCAAAATTATTCCAAATTGGATGAAGAAGAGAATCTAATAAGTTTTTTTCAAGATAAAATTAAATTTACTATTTTGCAAATTTTAAGAAAAGGTGTAATATCCAAGTCTGAACTTATTAACATTTTAAGACACGATTTTGGTTTTTCAACAGAAAATATAGACTTAATCTTAATATCTTTTCTCCATGAGAATTTATTAGTAAAACAAAATGTTCCAGGAAGCAAAGAATGCTACTTTCTTGTAAAAGATCTTTCTTGTATTCGAATCCCACCTAAAAATTTGCCCTCGAATGAAAAAGAAGAGGATTATTTAAGGAAATTTCAAGAAGCTTTAAAAAATTATTATCTCGAGTATAAGAATGTATTAGATTTCGAAAACAAGACAATATTTAATACAGTACTCTTCAATAAAGATGTTTTTCTTCTAATAAAAACATTAAGAGAAAAGGAATTAACAGTAAATGACTGCTTAAATCTTTTAAATAATAAAGAAGAACTTTTTGAGGAGTTATTAAATGAAAGATTTATTTATGAAGCAATAGGGTTCGTCTCTCTTTTTTCTGATGTTAGATTTATCAAGTTTACACCTACTTACATAATTGAGAAATTAATTAAGAGATATAATAATCAAGAAATTTCCTTGAATGAGTATACAATACACTTAAAGCTTTTGATTGAACAAATAGGTAATTCTTCCTCAATAGAATATGAAATTGTATAGTTTTTATATTTCCATATTTTTTCTTTTAATCCAAAAAAACTATAAAAATAAAAAAAAGAAATTATAAATTTATTTTGAACATAAAACTATCTAAGTCCAAAGTAAAATAACCATGCTGAAAGGACCATAGCAGATCGTATGAATAATAGGATAAGACCAGGTGAAAAAAGACCATCCATTACAGCTCCAAGTATATAAATAAATGCCCCAGCAGATATCAAAAGGAATTTAGTTCTAATTGATCCAGTAGATTTAATACCTTTCAAAAGAAATCCGATCCCTACAAATACAAATGTAGATAACAAGTATATTAAGGCAATAATTCCTACTAGTGATTCAAAAATAAGGTTATCATTGATTAAATTCTCCCCGGGGATTGCTGGATACTCATATGTAACTGAGCCAGATAAATCTATAATAAGAAATACTTCAAAAAGTATTGCCAGAATTATGTAAATTGAAAGGATATACCATTTTACTTTAGGTGTTAAGAGTATTACACCAATATACATTGCTGGTAGTACTGCACCTGGAAACCATATCCAATTTATCAACCCAATTATTCCAAATGAATTATCCATATTTGTTCCAGTAATAAGAATGGTAAAAAAATCTAAAACGTCTGCTGTATATACTAAAGCAGCAAAGACATAAATTAACCCCAAAAAGGTTAGATGCCGTGTTTCCTTTTTCAACGATTTTATGACAAAAAATAGTCCAAATAGAATTGAGAAGAAAAAAACTCCAGTAGCAGTAATTCCACTCAACCAACCAATATAAGAAAGTGCCATTTATAATCACGACATTAGAAATTTATTTGAGTTTAAATCCATCTTAGATAACTAGTACTAATTCTGTGAGAGAATTAATAAATATTATGGAAATACTTAATTAGAGAAATTCTCTTTTTAAAAAAAATTAAAGAGTTAAGAGTGTAGTATCCGAAATTCTTTTATCTTCTGGTGCTTTTCCATCCCCATATATATGATATAATGCAGTTCTTCGAGCTATCTCATGAAAACTACGATAAATATCTTTAGGCTGTTCATACAATGCACAAGTTTTATATATTAAAGGACTCCAAAGAAAAAGTTTATGATTTGGTTCGTACCAAAGCTTTTCTCTTTTTAAAATTTGGATAAAATCCTCAGCATCTATAATTTGTTTAAGATCTTGCTTATTTAACATAACTATAAATGGGATTTCCTTAATCAGTTTATCTCCTGTTAGACTTTTTAATTCTAACAGATATTCTATATTATCTTCAAAATATTTTATCTGTGAATCAACTACAAATATAACAGCATCTGTTTCAGAGTCAATCTTATTAAATACTTTAGCTCGAAGCGGTGAAAAGGATTTTTGTCCAGCAACTGTATATACTCGATAATATATCTTTTTTTGTTTTGTAGATTGAAAAATCCCTCTGTCAAAATAAAGTGTTGCACCACTCTCCCTGTCTATTTTACGTAAATCACTAACCGGTACTATTTCTTTATTACCATCTTTAGTCAATTTGTAAAGAGTTTCTAAAATAGTAGTTTTACCACACCCTGCCATTCCATAATAGACTATCTTGAAATAGATATTACCTTCTTTATATTGTACCATCCAGTATACTCCAACCCTAAAAATAAATTTATTAAAAAAAAATATAGTTAAAGAATATATAAAAATTCTCAAAATTAAAGATTTTGCATCTAAAAATTATTTTTTTAAATCCAATATTTTTTTTACAATGACTCATGATTTTCAAATAGAATAAGAAGTTATTTGATAAGTTAAAAAATGTCGAAATCATGGATGTAGATTCTGACTCTGACTGGAATTGGGATTTTTATGAAGCGTTAGTAGAAGACGTTGAGGAGAATCGCAATATAATACAGTGTATCTCATGTGGAAAATGTGTTGGAGATTGCCCTGCTACTAAGGTTTCCAATTTTAATATAAGAAAAATAATTAATAAGGTACTTCGTGGAGATAAGAGTGTTTTAAAAGATTCTGATATTTGGTATTGTTATTTATGTGAACGATGTAAAAGAGTTTGTCCCAAAGACAACATAAATATTCCACTATTAATCATAAACTTAAGGAACGAAAGTTTTAAAAAGGGATATGGACCTCGTTATAATGACTTAAGAAAATACGTTGAAATGGCTGAAAGGTTCTTGACAAATGGTACTGTTTTGGAAGATCCATTAGATGGAGGGTTACCTCCAGATCGTATGGAAGAATTAAATGAGATTTGTAATTTTGCTAGAATAAAATATGTATTTAAAGCAAGAACAAATAAAAATAAAGATAAAAAGAAAAAAAAACCACTATAAAGAATTAATATGGATACAGTTGATTTAGCTTTAAATTTAGAAGAAATCGAACAACAATTTCCCGAAAATCCTTTGGATTACTTTAAAGGAAAGAAACTATGCCTTTTTAAAGCTTGTTTGGAGAAATATTTTCCTGGAGTTAGATGGGGTATACAGGATCTTCTAGAAGGGCTCCAATTAAATTCTTTTATATGTCAAAACCAGTCTTGTTGTTCAGGTACATTTTTTCAAAGAAATCTAATTACAAGAGCGCAATTTGCAGCGATAAATGAGAGAAATTTAAATGAAATGAACCAAATAGCCGATATTGCACTATTTAGTTGTAATGGCTGTTATAATAGTCTTTTAAGAGGTCGTGAATTTTTAAATATTCCCGAAGTAGAGCGTAAAACTAAAGAAATTCTTAAGAGATTAAAAGTGAAAAGAGGAAGTGAAAATTATCCAAATAAATATGAAATACTGAAAAACTTCAATCTTAAGCTGGTACATGATCTAGATTTTTTATACTTCATTCGGAGAGAAGTTCTGAATTCTTTAAAGTTTGATTTAAAAGGACTTAAAGTCGGTATACACTATGGATGTCATTATTTAAATTTATCGAGGGATAAACGGAATGCTAAAGACTATGTACAAAACAAAACTAAACTTGATGAATTGATCCACCTTTTTGGTGGAATTCCAGTTGATTATCAAGAAAAAGAGAGCTGCTGTGGATGGGGTGCTTCACAGTTACTTATAAATCCTAGAGAAGCTTTAAAAATTACATTCAACAAATTGAAAAGTGTTGAAAGGGTGGGAGCAGATTTCTTAGTAACTCCTTGTCCAACTTGCTTATATACACTGAGTAAACCAGAATATAGAGAAAAAATGCGTAAATGGTTTGGTGATAAATTAGATATTCCTACAATACACTTAAATGAACTTTTAGCCATATTAAGAGGATGCGAAGAAGAACGTTGTATTACACTTAAAAGAAAAACTCCTCGTTTAGATAAAATTTTTGAAATTATAACTAAGGAGTAATCTTCATAAAAAATATAATATCGAACATAAAATTTGGCTAGAAGCTTAAATTATAATTTATACAGTAATTATTATTTAAATTTATCGTGACCTAATGTTTTAAAAATAAATATCCTTTTAATTTGGATAGTGTAGAGTAAAATCATATAGGACATAGAAAAATTTATAGATTTTATGAAAAAAGATATTGATACATATTTTGCTCCAGTAAAACGGAAGAGTATTGAAGAAGTTCGAAAAGAAGCTAAATTTTTTTTTCAAACCAATTTTGAAGAAATTCTTAATTCAATTCCAAATATGACAATTATAGTTAATCAAGAACGTCAAGTTGTATTTTTAAACCAATCTGTAATTGAATTGCTTGGGATTACGAAAATTGAAGAAGCGATGGGTTCTAGGCCTGGAGAAATATTTAATTGTATTCACTCACAAGATTATATTCATGGATGTGGTACTGGTGAGAATTGTCGTTATTGTGGGGCTGTTAATGCAGTACTTCAAAGCTTAAAAACTAACAAAAGATTCGCTTGTGAGTCTCGTATAACATCAAACATTAACGGAAACACAATTTCATTTGATTTGAACGTAACAGCGCAACCAATTACTTTAAAAGGAAATAAATTCGTTATGGTTTTCCTTTCAGATATTAGTAATCAAAAACGTCAAGAATTATTGGAGATGACATTCTTACATGACTTATTAAATATATTAACAGTTATAATGGGTTTTATTGAAATTTTTCCTCTCGAAGGTTTAACTACTCAACAAATACAATACTTTAAACAAATAAAGAATTCAATGAACATTTTAGTTGAAGAGTTTTTAGCTCAAAGGGATCTTATGGCAGCTGAAAAAGATGAGCTTGTCATTCATCTTAAAAATTTAAATTCTTTAGAAATTATAAAAAATACTATAGAACTCATAAAATATCAAGATGTAGCTAAAGGTAAAGAAATTAAACTCGATTCAAAATCTTCATCAGCTACAATCTCCACAGACTCTAGGTTACTATCAAGGATATTACTGAACCTTCTTAAAAATGCTTTAGAAGCAAGCATTGATGGTGAATACATAAAAATTGGTTGTGATGTTTCAAATCGTTCTATCATATTTTGGGTATGGAATGCATGTTCTATGACAAAAAGCGTAAAGAGTCAAATATTTCAACGATCTTTTTCAACAAAAGGAGCGGGAAGAGGAGTAGGCACATATAGCGTGAAATTACTTACAGAAAGATATCTAGGCGGAAAAGTCAGTTTTCAATCTGCAGAAGAAAAAGGAACTACGTTTTATGTTGAAATTCCAATAAAAAGTAAATAATAAAAAAATATCATAAAAAAATTTTATATTTCCTCTATTGCAAATCTAGGACAAGAATTCAAACACAACAGACAACCTATACATCTATTATAATAGAACTTTAATCTATCTTCTTCATCAAGACATAAAGCATCAGTAGGGCATAATGATATACAAGCACCACAATCAATACATTTATCATCATCTACAAAAACTCGACCTTTCTTATTTAAAATTATATTAAATTTTTTTAACGATTCTTTGATTATCATAATTTTATCCTCTGGAACATCTATTAATAATGTAATTCCATTACTTCCTGTTGAAAATTTAAGTATATTCAAGGAGATATCGAATTTCAAAATTTCAGTTATAAATCTTGAATAATTATTTATATCCTTTACTACTCCAACGGGAAGTACAACATTAACGATCGTTATGATACCATCAACTCTTCACTTGTAATTATTCCTACTACTTTATTATTCTTACTAATAACTGGTAAAGCTGAGATGTTATTCAATTTCATTTTACGTGCAGCAATTTCAATAGGTTCATTATCTGTTGTTATTATAACTCTTTTGGTTATAATCCTACTCAAATCTGTTTTACTTTCAGCTATAGCTTTTGTAATATCAAAACTTGTAACTATACCCTTAAGAGTCTTATCTTTATCAGTAATCACTATATGATTCGTATTTTGGTTTATTATTTTCTGTGCAACAGTTTTTAAATCACAATCATCAGAGCAAATGATAGCTTCACGTTTTAATTCTTTAACAAAACGCAACCTCGCAGTCTGTTTCATAGGTTTAAAAATTCTATCTGTTGGTAATTTTTCTGCTGGAGGATTTAACAGAAAATGACCATCCATTATCCATTCTTTGAGAATTTCAGCAACTTTTCTCGCATAATATATTGAAGATAGTGAAGAACATTTTATTTTTTTACCATTTAAAGTTATCACTCCGTCTTTCAATTCCTTATAGTTAACTTGTTTAAGAATTGGTTTATCTCTTCTTGGAACTCCATAATCAACTACATCAGTAAAAATTTCTTCATCTCGAATCGCAGTTTTTTTTACCAAATTTTCATTCAAGATAGGAATTGGAACACCAATTCCAACAAACATAGAACTTCCATATTTTTCATATACAACACCACGCAAGAATTCAGAATTCATCTGTTTTAAATCTCCCTTAACAAATAAATTTCCAAATCTATTTTTTGGGTCGTGTTGAGTTCCTTCTCCGATAACATACCCAATACCTCCACCTAAAAAGATTCTAGTACCTATTCCAACAGTTTCGTAATCTGGATCATTACTCAGTGGGTTTAAACATCCTGATCCAGCGTAATGAGCATTTCCATAGTGAGGTAATAATTTTCCCATATACGTAAATAACGTCTTGTCAGTACTATTTACAGCGCAAATGTACCTCTGATAAGCATTTCGAGGATTACATAAAATTGCTTGATTCAAGTCATTTATTGTAAATTCAGTATCAATTTTAGCTAGAGGATAGCAATCGGTTGTATAAGAATTGCCTTGTAATTTTATAGGTTTACCAGAAACAAGATCTTCAAGAACATGTCCTCCTCCGTATTCATAGGGATTTAGATCGGACATTCTTGTGCATCCAATATAGCAATCTACTGCCGCATTCCCATGATACGCTTTAACATCATTTAACCACAAATGTTCAAATTTGATCGGAGGATCAGAATGACCAAAATTCAAGAAAGCTCCACTTGAACACATAGGACCAAAGGTTCCTGTAGTTACTACATCAATTTCTTTAGTTGATACTCTAATTCCATTATTTTCAACAAACTCTATCATTTCTTCAGCTGTAACCACAAAAGCATCTCCATCAACTATCTTTTTATTTATTTCCTCATAAGTTTTTGGCAAGGTATTACCTTTTAACTAAATTTTTTGACATTGATATCAGAAAATATGCATGTTATTAAATATTTACTCTTCGAAATATTCATTTTATGCATAATAAATGCTATAAAGGAATAAAGTGGATTTCTTGGATGGGGTATGGATTATTTAGGAATATTTTTTATTTTTAATATGCTTTCAATAATAACTTTATTCTTCTAAGAAATTCTTATGAAAAACATAAAAACTGACTCTTCAAAAAAAAGTAAGATTGCAGTGTTATTATTAATCCTTACGACTGTGTTATGGGGGACTTCTTTTGTAATTACAAAGAATATCACTCAAACGGTTCCTATATTTTTTTATATAGGATTTAGATTCTTTTTAGCTTTCTTAGGGTTTTTACCCTTTTTTCCTCATTTAAGAAAGTTGAATAAAGAAACGTTCTTAATGGGGTTAATTACTGGACTAATATATTTCTTTGGCTTCATGGTGCAAACTATAGGTCTTCAGAGTACAACTGCTGGAAAAACAGGTTTTATTACAGGGTTAAGTGCTATCATTGTACCATTTATTGCATGCTTTGGGTTTAAAAAACCATTAACAAGAAGAGTTTGGTTTGGAGTAAGTTTATCTGTCATTGGAATGGCTTTTTTATTATTAGAAGGAGAATCAGGGGTTATCATTGGAGATTTAATCGTGTTGATTAGTACCGTATTTTGGGCATTTTACATTATTTTTAATGATAAATTTGTTGAGCGAGTTGATATATATAATTATTCAATTATCCAGACAGTTATTGTTTTTCTAACTAGTTTTAGTTTTTCATTTATCTTTAGAGAACAGGATTATTCCTTCTATAATTCGCTTGATTTTTGGATTATTATGTTATATATGGGCATCATAGTAATGACCCTCACGATAATATTTCAAAATTGGAGCCAAAAATATCAAGGACCAACTCAAACAGCGATAATTTTTACTCTTGAACCTGTATTTGCTGCATTATTTGATTTTATTATAGGAGGTGTTATCTTTACCTATTTTGGCTGGATAGGATGTAGCTTAATTTTTTGTGCCATATTAATTACAGTTATAAGAAGTAATAATAATATATCTGAAAAAGAGGAAGTTTCATTAAATGTATAAAAATATATTTGGAATTTGAAGAAATATTTCTCGTTAAAAATAAATAGTTATTTAAATTCAGTCATAATCTTATTCCTATTAATTTGAGTTCCAAAAGATAAAAAATAGAGATAAATTTTAGTTTCAACGAGTGATCAAAATAAGTTTTTACATATAGGCGTCTCGATAACATCAAAAATCTTAATTTGTACTGAAATCTAAAAATTTTTACTTAAAGATTAATTTAAATAATTAAATATTTATTAATATCTAAATAAGGGTTGTTTTATAGGCAAATATTTACCTAAATAGGCAAATTTATGAAATATATTTCTTGTGAGAACAACTAGAAACTTGTGAATTGATAAATGTCCGCACATAAATTAAAACCAAAAGATTTAACAATATGTGGTAAGTGCGGCAATGTTATGGTTAACAGAGTTATCCGTACAAACAGTTCAAAAGAAGTAAGATTTCAAAAAGTATTGCAATGCATCGTATGTAGATATTGGGTCTCAAGAGATTAATCTTCTTATAATCTATAGTTTAACTTTAAACGTATTATTAATAATAATTTCATTTATAGCTTTTTTTACAAAATTTATCTGAAAAAGTTTAAGAAAAGGGAAGGGAACAGAAATCTGGACAAAAATTTTAAAATCAGGGAGAGAATTAAACTCAATAGAGTTTAATAGAGGGCGAATTTTGGCAATTGCCCGAATTGGGCCCAAATTTTGATTGTATCCAATGTAATGACCAGATCTTTATGAATTCCCTTCTTACTAGATATTAGATTTTTGTTATATAAAAACGCTAGTATTATAAATTAAAATCGTTCTCATATAACGTAATAAGTTAATATTATAATTTGAGTATAGAATTTTTTATTTTTGGTAAAAAATTTCCTTAGATATATTTTTAACTAAAGAATGTTAAAGTTGAGAAGATATCACTTTAATTCAAGAGCTTGTTAATATCTAATTTTAACCCGTCTTCTGCTGCTATAATATGAGATATAGAGGTCTTTGCCTTAAGTTTTTTAACTTGACTAGGAACATAATTTTTTGTCGATCTTGGACTATCCATATATGAGCCAAAATGTGTAATAATAAGACTTTTTAGAGGAGGTTCAATCTTATTTAAATAAGGTATTACTTCATCAGTACATAAATGTCTTTTACAGATTATTGAGTCCGGTCTTAAAAGATTAAGAATTAATATATTAACTCCAGAAAATTCATCAGAGAAACCTTCATATACCATAGTATCACTACTAAAAGCTAAAGAATAATTTTTAAGGTTAAATCTAACTCCAAATCCCTCATTATTAGGAGAATGAACTGTTTTTGTGCCAATTATTTCTACTCCTTTATAATTATATAAATCTCCTGCTTTGAACTCTATTATATTTTCAAGCATATTGAGGTGATATTCAGATATATACTTCAAAACTTCGCTTGTAGTTATTAATGTACCCTTTTTTTGGTAATTATAGTTTTTGTCATGCAAAATTTCTCTAGAACTTTCAATTAATGCGCTCAAATCATTATAGTGGTCAACATGAGCGTGTGTTGCTATAAATAATTCTGTTTTTACTGGATCTTCCATATATTGATTAATTCGAACAATTGCCCCTGGTCCTGGATCTATATGGGATTGGATTCCATTGAACTTATATAATATCCCACCTGTTGCTCTATATTGTGTTCTAATATGATGACGTCCACCTCCAGATCCAAGAATAATTAACTCATCATTTTTACTTTCCATTATTACATCCAAAAAAAGGTTAATATCTACTGTTATTAATCAACCATTTTACTAATATTTCAAATGTACGTTCAACATTCTCACCAGTTTTAGCAGAAGTCTTTATGTAGTTGATCATATTAAATGTATTTTTTAGGTGAAGAGAACTCTCATCGTCCACAGCAATCATATCTTCTAAGTCTAACTTGGTTCCCACTAGGAGAATTGGTAAATTTATATCATGTAATCGAGCAATATTTACCCATTCTAATATATCCTTGATTTGTGGCATTCTAGTTAAATCTATTAAGAGAAGAGCTGCCCTTGCTCCCATTACAAAATTCTCCAAAAGATATCTGAATCTTTCCTGACCACCTAAATCCCATAATTGGAGATGACAACGTGTATTATCAACTATAAGCTCTTTTGTAAAGAAATCGACACCAACAGTCATAATTGTGGATTCATCGAACATACCATCAACATATCTTCTTAGTAATGAAGTTTTCCCAACACTAGCGTTTCCTGTAACAAGGATCTTGAAAATATAATTTTTCATTTTAGACTAGGTAACTGCAATTATAAGTGAATAAATGTAAAACTACTTATTTATTTTAATACGTTAGATTTTATCTTATTTTTGACCTCACCTAAGCTGAAACTTTTTAGTCAGAATTTCATCAATTTGGCTAATTATCGGTTTTAGTTTTTGTTTTAACATATATTGAATTTTAATTTTTGTAGCTTGACCTTCATGTTTTTTAATATATCTTTTATAGCTATTTTCTGAAATAAGATAACCTTTTTTACCTAATTCTGACAATAGGCAGTGTTCGTTATCATTTGCATTATATTTTTCAATAGGAATGTCCAATGGAAGCTTAAATATATGTCTTGAACTTTTTATAATTTGAACTTGGTTTGTTAGAATGTTCGAATTTAGTATAGCTGATAAATAGAAAGCTTCTTCCAGACTATCTGAATCGTAAAATGAAAGATCACCCGTAACTAAATAATTTCCGTAAATTACTGCGGAATTAAGAATAGAACCGGAATTATTATATACAACTTTTATTTTTGAATTCTGTTTCTCATTTATTAATTTAGACCATCGATTTAGATTTTCCATTAAATTCTTGTGCTTGGTCGTTTCTTTTTTATATTTTTTATACAAATTATTAATTTTATCATAAAATTGCTTAGCATTTTCATCTATTTTATTATAATCAAAACTTAAATCCTTTTCTGAGATTGGTAGAAAGACATAATAATAATCATAAATGTAAAATTTAACTAATTCTGTACTTTTAACAACTTTAAAAATATATTTTTTCTCTATTGTAATATTTTCAAACTCTTTTTTATTCCATGGTTCTTTTGCTTTTTTAAATATTCTTTTATCAGGATATATCTTTACAAGTGACTCATTAAGTTGGTCATATCTAATGAAAATTAAATTGCGAGGATTTAAATCTGCTCCTTTATGAAAAATGGCTTATAATAACTTTCTTTAAAAGGAATAAGTTTTTTTTTCAGTTTCACAGATATCAATTTTTTAGTAAATACTTTTCCACCTTTTTCTTCAATATCATAAGGAATCAAGTTCTCAGTTTTAACTAATTTAAGTTCAATGTGATCGAAATAATTTATCTTCTCATTCTCATTAGTAATACTAAAAAAGTAACATTTAATTTCACGATTAAATCTTTCTGAGTGATTTTCAGATTTTATTCCAAAAAGGCATATAAAATCGATATTAAATATTTTTTCAAGCTTTTTATCGAATTTCCAAATCATAATTTCTGAAAATCCTCTAAAATTACGGAATCTTGAGGTATGAGATCCTGTAATGACTCCTTTAGTTATTACGAAAAAAATCTTTCCACCATCTTTCAAGAATGAATTTTTAGCCTTAATGAAGAATAATGTTGAGATCTCTAGATTCAGTAGATTTTTAGGTAAAGGCTTTATGTTAAGATCTTTAGCTAAATTTTTAATTCTTTCTTGATATTGAAGGGATTCAATATTGTGATATGTATACCATGGAGGATTTCCCAGTACTAAATCAAAATTTTCATTTAAATTTTTTTCTACATGAAATAAAGAATCAAATTTAAATAAATTTAAGCTAATATGAGAAACAAAGTCTTGTAAAAGAAATATTATGTTAATTTTAGATATATAGATTGAGATCGGGTTTATATCAACACCAAATACCTTTTTTATTGCTCTCAATTTCACTTCTACTCTAGTATCTTCACAAAGAATTAATTTAATGACTTCAATTAAAAAATTTCCTGAACCACAGCAAGGATCAAGGATGCTTTCTCCAAATTTATATGATTCCTTTACCATACTTTTTACTAAGAAAGGAGGTGTGTAGAATTCACCCGATTTATGGCGGGTATTAATTGGTAATAATGTTTGAATTATATAATCAAAGAAATACTCTGGAGAAATATTTTGTTGAAAGATGAAATTGGCAAATTTTACTATTGAATTCAAGAAAAATTCAAGGCTTTCTTCGTTAGAAAGTCTCCATATTGGATTAAAATAGTTTAATTCAAAAATGTTAAGACTATTATTCTTATCATTTATATTGTCTTCAACTTCTTGTAAGAATTCTAATAACCTGCCAACGTTTGGAATAGAAATTCGTTTTTTTAATATTTCCTTTGCGACAAATATATATCCAATTAAATAAATAGAAGCAAAAACAATATATAAATTCAAATTAATTTCTTTTTTACTATAGATTTCTTTAAATTCATCAAACCATTCTTTATATTCCAATTTCTCATAAATTTTATAATTATTTAATACAAATTCTAATTTTTTTATACTTTTAAGAAAATCAGTCAGACAAAATTCATTTTCATCCTTTGGATTTATAACTATAACCAAAAATTAAAACTCCATTTACTTAATTCCCTAATATAATCAATGAATTAATATTTAAATATTAATTAAATATTTGTATATTAATTACTAATCTACTAAACTAGCTGATTTAAGTTTCTTGACTGCAACCCAGATTAAAATATCTCGTATTCTCGAAAATGGAATTGAGTTTTCATGTCAAATGTGTGGTAAATGTTGTACAGGATTAAACGAAGGTGAGGTATATTTGTATAAAGACGACATTCTCAGATTAGCTAAATCTCTAAACATTAAAAGAAATAAAGGTTTGAGAAAATTTGCTGAGAAATACTTAAAAGTTGTTAATGACTCCTTTTTCTGGAAAGAACCTGGGGCACAAAAAAGTAAAACTTATCGCTTTAAATCTCTTGGTTTTCGGTTTACTGGAGAAGATGAGCATTGCCATTTTCTAAAAAATAATAAATGTAGTGTACATGAAGATCGTCCTTTTCAATGTAGATCATTCCCTTTTTGGCAAATGATGGTTTCTAGTAAAAAGAATTTTGATAATTACTCCAAAAAATGTAGGGG
>JBHLNK010000025.1:0-19350 GCA_048941625.1 Promethearchaeota archaeon
TCCAAGGAAATGGGGATTCTAGACAATAACTGTGAATGGTTAGGGATCCCTAAAAGCCATTTAATGGAATGTGCAGGATATTCTTTGGCAGCTAAAATTATGAATCGAGGTTATCTAGGTAAAAATGGTAAAGCAATAATTTTTTGTGGAACAGGAAATAATGGAGGCGATGGATTTGTCGTTGCAAGACACTTAAGCTCTCGTGGAATAAAGAGTTTAGTTATTCTAATTGGAAATCCAGAGAAAATTCGAACTAGGGAAGCTCAATTGAATTGGAATATAATTTATAATAATCTTACATATTCTATTGAAGTAAAAATAGTACGAGATTCAACGGAGTTAAATGACATTGAAAGTATAATTAAAGCAGATGAAAATTTTCAGGTAATTATAGATGGTTTATTAGGAACAGGGATACAAGGAAAGATGAGAGAGCCTATCTCCTCAACAATAAAATTAATAAACCAGATTAAAGAATTGGCAAAAGATAGGATTAAAGTTATTTCAATTGATGTACCTTCAGGGCTAGATCCAAATACTGGAAATGTATACGATATCGCTGTTAAAGCAGATCTAGTGATTACATTTCATAAAAATAAATTAGGATTATCAAGTAATAGCGATTATATAAATGAAGTAATAGAAAGATCAATTGGAATCCCCCCAGAAGCGAGTTTATATATTGGTAGGGGAGATTTAATATCTACCTTAAAAAAAAGGAAAAAAGAGACACATAAAGGAGAATTTGGGAAAATTTTAATTATTGGAGGTTCAAAGAATTATTCGGGAGCCCCTGCTTATTGTTCATTAGCAGCAATCAATTTTGGTATTGATTTAGTTATTACATTTGTACCTAGAGTGGTTGCGGATGTACTTAGAAGTTATTCTCCTAATATGATCATAAGATCCAGCAAAGGAGATTGGTTGAATACAAATTCTTTAGAGGAATTAACTGATTTAATAGAATGGGCAGATTGCATTCTAATTGGCCCTGGTTTAGGATTAAAAAAAGAAACTGAAGAATTATTGGTAGAATTGTTAAAAATAATAAAACAATATAATAAAAAACTAGTTTTGGATGCTGATGCATTAAAATTAGTTAAGGGGCATCTAGATATGATAAAAAATTTACCTGTAATCTTAACACCTCATGAAGGGGAATTAAAAATAATGTTAGACGTTGAATTACCCCCGTATAGTAATTTGCCGGATCGTAGTAAAATAATACAAAATTTAGCTAAAAAGTTGGGTCTAACATTGTTAATAAAAGGACCATTCGATTATATATCAAATGGTAGTGAAATTAAAATTAATAAAACAGGTTGTCCTGAAATGAGTATTGGCGGAACTGGTGATGTATTAGCAGGGTTATGTGCTTGTTTTATTGCGATTAAAAATGATACTTTTACCTCAGCATGTTCAGCTACCTTTCTTAATGGAATAATTGGTGAATTCTGTAAAGCTAAAATAGGAGAATGGTTTACAACAATGGATATGATCAAAAATATTAATAATGCATTAACCCAAGTTCTTAATTTATAATGTTTTGCAAATCGATAATAGAATATTCAGAGAAGATAGAACGTGAATAATTTACAAAATAAAGATTTATTAATTTCTATTTGTATTATATAATTAACTTAGTTATTGTGAAAACTTAAGTTGAGGTTTTAGAATTTATAATACCTACAAAAACTAAAGGAGTTTGATTAAAATACCACAATTATTTCTTATTAACCCGGATGGAACTACTACCGAAATTACGAGTCAAGGTCCAATTAAGGACGTACTAAAAACTGATGAATGCTATGTTCTTGTTGCGGATGATGTGAGAAAAGTATTTCTATGGAAAGGTCTTAAAAGTAGTGTAAGATCGAAGTTTATTGGAGCAAAAAGATCTCAAGAAATTCGAGGACAAGTAGGAATGCATTATGCTGTAGTTCCACTTGATGAAGGCGAGGAAGATGCTGATTTTATTAAACTAATTGGAGGTCAAACAGAAGCAGGAGTCGCAAAAGAAATTAAAGCTGAACAAGTTTCAAGACCTAATGTACATCCACTTCGAGAAAAAAATATTTTTGGAGCTCCAGAACCTGCAGAAGGAATGAATATAGCAGGAAGTAGAGAACGAGCTGCAGACAATACTGGCCCTCTATATAGGGGAGATGGGATTATGCCTGATATCATTCAACAGGAGCAAACTCAAATCGACTTTCAACAAGTAATGCAAAAGTTAGAAGAAATACAAATGCCTCCTGGTTTTGAGAGGGAATTAATAATAATTGGTAATCATGCTTATTCTGTTGTTGAAAAAGTGCAACAATTTTTAGGAAAGAAAGAAGTTACCAAGGAGATTTCAAAAGTTGGATCAATTCCTGAAGGAGTGTTTTTTGCTGAAGATTATTCTCCACGCATTTTATCTGAAAATGGTAAAATTATTGCTATTGAGTTTTTAAAGCGTTCAAATGCTAAATCTAAAGCTGTAGAACCAAAAACTAAAAGAGAACTTTTGAAAGAACAAATCAAAGAACAACTAGGCTCTAGTAAATAAATATCTTTTAATAATTTTATTCTACTTACAATGTTAATTAATAATGATAAAATTACGATAATTTTATCAAGATAATTTAAAAATATTGTTAACTCTATTCACTAACTTTTATTTTAAGCTGTAATTCAGAAATATAAATTTTTAAGCTTAAAGTTTTTAATTAATATTAATTGATTAAAAATTATAAAACAGGTGAAAAATGTCAGATTTAACACCAGAAGAAGCAAGCGCTTTAAGTTCTTTTTTGGGGTCAATTACAGAGTATAGTGAGCTTGAAGCATTAGCTCTTATTACTCGAGAAGGTTTACGTTTAGCTTTCAGTGCAATTCCAGGGTATAATATTGATCCGGACCTATTTTCAAGCTTGAGTGCTGTGGTAGTACAATCTGGTACTGATGCAATCGCAACTTTAGGATACACTAATATGCTTGAAGTTGTTTTAAGAGGAGATAGCGGTTTTATAATCCTTAGCGCTGCCGGAAGGTTTTTCCTTATGGGAGCTTCAAGAGAAACAGCAGATTTGGGTAAAGTAGTAAAAGTATTTAGATATTACGCAGGAGAAATTAGTAAACGTTACCCATTAACATAAATATTAGGAAATCATTATTTTTGTTAAATTTTAATATAAAGATACTTATGTTTATTATAAAATCATATTAATATCCCTTAGTGATATTAGGTTATTTTTTATAACAAAAATAAGTAAATGTTGATAGAAATTTTAAGCTAAAAGACTTATAATATATTAAAAACTCTAGAAAATTTTGATTAATGATTATGACAGAAATTAAGCTTTTTGTGGATGTGAATAATGAAATAAAAGATAAAGTAATAATCTGTCAATCTAACGCCTCAAAATTAGAAGTTAAGAACGGCGATTCGATTGAAGTTTTAAATATTGATAATAACCTTAAAAAAACAGCTATTGTAGAAATTTCTGATGCTGTTTTAGATTTTGCTGGACAGTTTTCTAAAAATATATTAGATGATTTGCAATTTTCAGGAGTTGAATTAACTGTTCGTCCTGCAATGGGTGCTACTAAGCTCGCACCAACATTAAAGGTTCCGAAAGTCCCTATGCCTCAACCTATACCTGCACGACAACCAACTCCTACTCCAACATCAGGTTCTTCCTTATCACCATTACCCACACCTCCACCCTCTCCTACTCCTGCACCACAACCAACTCCAGTACAACGGCCAACACCTATACCCCAACCTTCTCTTACGCCCCCTAGTCCTGTACCTCAACCATCACTATCGCCTTTACCTTCTCGACCTCCTCCCCCTATGGAAGTACCACAGCCAGGTATTTCACAATATAGTACTGAACCAATCGCACCTGTAGAACCATATCCAAATAAAATTGATGTACAAAAGCTTCAAAGCCAATTGAATGGAATAATCGTGACACCTAAAATTGATGATGGCATAGAAGGTGGCCGAATACAATTAAATCCAAGCGTTATTCAACAACTTGGCTTAGTACAAGGTATGTTAATTGCCTGGGAAGACCCTTTAACAAGAGCAATGGGGTCAGCTCGAGTTGACCAAGCAAATGTTGGCATGTATGAGATAAAAATGAGTATGGATACATATGAAGAAACAAATATTCAAGCACAACAAATTGTAATCTATTCTACCGAACCCCCTATTCAACAGGCTTCAGAACTAATGTTAGAGGTCCAATCACAACCAAATTTAATGGGTTATGCGTTAGTCAGCCCTAGAACGAAAGCTACTCTCTCACTACAATCTGAAGATATCCTAGCCTTTGAAGATGAATTAACTGGAGCTATGGGTGCTGGAAAAGTAGATGTTTCAGAAACCTGTCCAGATAATGCCATAGTTATTGATAGTGAAATTCTTGAAGCTTCAGGAATTGGGAGTTTTGAAGTTAAGGTCTCAAAAAACCAAAGAACAATTATTCCACTTCAAAGTATCTCACTTGGAATATCACCAATATCAGGTGAAAACATGTGGGAAATTATAAGCACGGCTCGTGAGAATGTTGATTCCATGAAAGGATGGATCTCAAATTATATAATCTTCAAAGGGATTAAATTACGATGGTCCGCTGTAAACATTGGATGTTCGATTATTGATACTGTTCCCGATCTTACAGGAGATATATTTGCTCGAGTCTCTCCAAATACTACCTTATCTTTAAGTCCCATAGGTTTAATTCCATTTAATGCAATTTTAATAATAGACATTAGCCGCTCGATGATGGCCCGCGATGTATTTGTTACTAACATAGCCCCTGCTATTGAAGGAATTAAAGCTGCAATGGAATCTCGAGAGATCCAAGAATTTTTAAAACACTTCAAGGATGGTATCAATATTCCACGGAGAATTTCAGCAGCTTTTGCGGCAGTTTTATTTTTAAGTGAAAAAGTTGGAAGAGGATTTGGAGAGAAAGTTTCAGTGATTCGCTTTGCTGATGAAGCACAGATATTACCTTTTGGTAACAGCTTTTATATGGATTCTGCTAGTGGTAAGAAAGGGGTTCTTGAAGAAGCAGCACGAATGATTGTGGATCGCATAGGAAACTCATACGGCCAAGCCACGAATATGGGATCTGCAATGTTACAAGCACATAATGTATTAAATGAATTCCAAAAGATGAATCCGGATCAACCAACTATGATTGTCGTCCTAACAGATGGAGTTCCTACTGATGGTGATGCTTTTTTCAATGAAATTAAAAAGTTAGCTGATAATCCTAATATAGTTGTTTATATAGTCGGTTTAGGAAATCCTGATGATGCTTTAATGGCTCGTGCAGCTGCATTATGTGGGGGAGAGTATTTTAAACCTGAGGATGCAGGTGAATTACTAATATGGTATTCCAAACGAGCTAGAGACCTTACTGTGAAGTTAAAGGCACATAAAGAATAATTATTTTTGAAAAAATAACGAATATCTTCTTTTATTTTTTATTTATCCTATTTTGATAATTAATTCATGTATTTTTATATCATAATTTTCCTTAATTTTGCTTAAAATTTTCCAAATTTAATTTCTTTGAACTTCTGAAATAAGTCTCTGTTTTGACTAAAATTCGCTATATAAGGTCAATAGGATTACATCAAAGTTATTAATAATAATTTTGATCATAATTATAAGAAAAATATTACCACGAATTATAGTTAGAAATTTATAGCAGTAAACCAATAATAAAGAATATGAAAGATGTAAAAATAATTTCGATTGATAATCGTGGACGTATAGTATTACCTTTGGTTACAAGAAAGAATTTAGGATTAACAACGAATTCTCAATTAATGTTAGTAAGTGATTCAGAAACAAAAGAAATAAGAATAACTCCTATAGGTTTAAAGGATGACAGCAATCTGGTGAAAGTAAAAGTAATAATGAAAGATGTCTCAGGAGCCTTAGCAAAATTACTTGATATTTTTGCAGAGGAATCTCTTAGTTTAGTATATAGTGAAGCAGTAATTATCGAGAAGGATAAAACAGCAGTATGGACAGCTATCTCTGAAAATCCAAGTGATAAGGAGAGATTAAGAAGGATTTTAACCGAAAAAGGAGAGGCATTGGAGGTAACCTTTTCTCCATTAGATTAAAAATCAAAATTTATTTTAAAAAGGTCATGTAAGAATAAGGTGCGTTTTGTGGCAAAGAAAAAAAAGAAAGATAAGAAAGAAAAAAGAAAGAAAATTCCAGATAGTGGAACAGATGCAGAACAGATTCCAGAATATTCCTTAGATACTGCATTACATTCTGCTAAATCGACAGAAACTACATTACAAACTTTACTTAAAGGTGTTGAAAAAGGATTTGTACAATCTAAAGGAGAAGGAGATGTTAAAATTACACCACAACTATCCCATGAATCGCGTAGTAAGATTGCAGAAGCTTATGTATTGGAGGATGTTCCTTTAGTTGATCGTGCTCAAGATAAAGTAAAAGCTAGAGTACCTATAATTTCCGAACAGAAGCAAGAAATAACCACACAACAATCATCTCAACCTCAAATTGAAGAGGAAACTGTAGAATCAAAAATTCCTGCAGCTATACAAGAACCTTCATTTATAAAAGGAGAAAGTATCTATTCTAAATTGACAGAGTTTTTTGAAGGTCTTTTAGCTAGTTATAACGAAAATTATGATAGATGGGAAATGTCAATATCGAACATTCTAACAATCTTACGTAAAATGAGAAAAATAACCAAAAAGAATACGGATGATCTGGTTATATCAATTAATAATGTTTATGATAAAATACAATCGAATTTAGAGCAATTTAAGGTTAAACGAGATGAAATTGAAAAAGTTGCGGAGGTAGATATTGAATCAATGTCTAGCGAATTTAAAAGAGTTTTAGGAATGCTTGAATTACAAATTAAGGAATATCAGTTAAAAAGAGTTACAGATGAATTTATTCATGAATTGAAATCCTTTTCATAATCATAAATCTAAAAATAGTTTAATATGTCATCCGAAATTAAAGATCAGTTAAGACCAATTATAATAGATATCGGAAATAAGAATTACCGAATGGGTTGGGCAGGTAATGATTATCCTGATATAATTGCTCCGAGTGTATATGTTAATAGTACTGATTATCTTTTTACTTCAGATGTAATTGATGGTCTTGAAGATATATTTCTTTCTAAAGGAGTGTCCGATGATGTTTTATATGGAAATGAAGCCTTAAAATATGTCAATATTCTGAAACTACATGAGTTTAAGAAAGAATCAAATTATACACTTTTTATGAAATTTTTTTATTATCATTATAAACAATTAGACATTGATGAAGAAAACCACTTTAAGCAACAAGTTATTATTTTAACTCCATTCTTTATATCTGAATTAGAAAAAACAAAATTACAGGATATTTTTTTTAACATATTTAATTTTCCATCTCTATTATTTTTATCTGAAAATCAAGCTGTGTTAGCTACATTACGTAAATCTAGTGGTGTTGTAATAAACATGGGAGAAATGAATACAAATATCACTACATATCTTCACGGTTTTTCAAATGTAATGGCAAGAGATACATACCCAATAGCAGGCAAGGATTTAACCAATTATTTTCTTAATTTAATTCTATCAATAAAAGGGGCAGGAAGAACAGTCTATCTTGACAAAATTATTGCTAATGAAATTAAAGAAAAATTATCACTCTGCATACTTGATCCAGAAGGAGAGATAAAAAGAATTAAAGATGGTTTAACAAAGTATAATAGTCTAGTTAATTTACCAGATGGATCTTCTATAGATATAAATTTAGAAAGATTTATGCTAGTAGAACCACTTTTCAATCCTTCACTTCTTCATATAGATTATGTAGGATTACCAGAGGCAGTATCAAAAGTTATAAAGTTCTGGGATCGTGAAAATTGGGAAGATTTATTACCAAATATTATTCTTTCTGGAGGTGGTAGTTTAATCCCTGGGTTGGATAAAAGATTAGAAGTGGAGATTTCAAAATATTTTTCTGAAAAATTAAAAGAACAAATTAATATTTTTGCTGTTTCTGGGAGAGAAAATCTAAGTTGGATTGGAGCATCAGTACTTTGGGCACAAAACAAGTTGAAAGGATGGATACAAAATCCAAGGTTAGATGCAGTTAATCATGAACAAAATCAGGGTTAATAGGAGTATGACTAAGAATGACCGTTAGTGTAGATATAAAACAAGAATTTTTGAATAACTTCCAAAATAAGATCATAATTGCTCGCAAATTACTTTATGTTGGTAACCATAAATGGGCCAGTAAATTACTTGATAACTTAAGTTTTGATATAGAAAAAAGTGATTGGTTGGATATTCAGAAGAAACATCAATTATTAATGATTATATCGAATTCATGGTGGATGTATCTAAATTCACTAGTTAAAAAAAAAGATGGAAAAAATGAGACTGATTTAATTAGGTATATCGATGCATATAAAAGATTTTTTTCATTTTTATCCAATTTAGATGATTTATATTCATTTTATAATTTTGGTACTAATCTCCTAAAGAATTTTATTAAAATGGAAAATTTATCTCAAACAGGGATAACAAAATTTATTAATTCTTTTTCAGCAAAGCTGCATGAAAAAGAAGTTTTTCAGAAATTATTTGAATTACAAATTCTGCAGACATTTTTGAGAAAATCAGTTGTACCTTCAGAATATTTTAATTTAAGTATGGAAAGAATTGGTAAAACAATTTTTAAGTTAGAACCAAGCAAAAGACCATTATTTATATATATAATATTAGAAAATGTCTGTTTAAAATATATGTTGATAGATAATTCTTCTGATTTTGTAAGGGAAATAAATAAAATATTAGTAAATAGACTTCCAGGTTATTTAAAAAATGAATTCAGCAGTGTTAGTAGAATTTCTATAAATGAAAGAAGTTTTGATACAATTTTGATTGATCTTGAAGAAATTATTCATTATTTAAATGATATTGGAGAATTTTCATGGATTATTATTTTTATCCGAAATATCTTCTCTAAGATTCAGGAATATAAATCTTTCGGTGAAGCAGTAACTTACATTAGACATTTTATAGATTTCGCAATTGATCGAAATCGGTTTGAAATTGCTTTTGAGATTTATGATTTCCTTGAAGATTTATTAATACTACAAGCAGATCTTGGTTATGATAATATATTAATCGAATTATGGGTTGAAGCTTGTAAAAAATTTGTAGATATGAAAGAAAAGAAATATTTACTTCAATCTTTGGAAAAACTCAACAATCATTTAAAATTTCCAGAGACCAGTTCTCAAATATTCCATTATTTTTATACTTGCAATATATTGTGGCAATTTAAATCGATGTTTTTTTCATTAGAACAACGGGAATTTTGGAGAATGATGTTTTATCGTGCTCTTTTTGAAGAAAAAAATTTTACTCTTTCAGAAAAAATAATTCCTTATTTGGATAAGGATTTTAATAGGTTTCTTACAAATCTAGCAGAATTATATAATGAAGTAGAACCTTCTAGACAAAATATTTACTCATTTAATGATAAAGATTTTAATCTAACATCCTTTCCCAAAGATTTAAGTGTAAAACATATAATTTTAAGAATAAACTACAATGGAAAGATTTCTTATAGAATAGTCTCTATTGATGATCTAGTAATTGAAGGTGTAATTATTAACGAATTTTGGAATGATATTCAAATTATGGAAATATATAACGAACTTTTTTATGAATCCGAGACCCGTAAATATAATTTTTCACTTAATGATTTTGGAGAATTACTATATATTTTTTTACCAAAAGCAATTAGAGACATTTTCAAAACGTTTAAAGTGGAGAGTTTAAATTTTATACCTCAAATTTATTTTATTTTAGACAATATGACAATTCCCTTTGATTTAATTTATGATAATAATTTTTTCTTATTAAAATACACTAGTGGATATAAAATAGGAGAAATTCCTCTCTCAGGAATCTACTCTGATTCGGATTCAACTTCAAAAGAGACTAAGACTCAAAGATATAATATACTAGTAGTAGAGTCGATTAACTCCTCTTACCCTTTAAAATGGAATGATAAAATTAAAAAAAAGGAATTAATTTTTCCTTTTCAATCTGGAGCCGAAGAAGTTAACTATATAATAAATTTCTTTAATAATTTACCCGAAGTCAACCAGATGTCTGCATTACTAGGCTCAAATTCAACAAAAGAAAAAATTGTCTCAAACTTGTCTAGTAAAATATATCATATCATAGTTTTTATTGGAAATATATTTTATTCAAAATGGAGTCCAAAAAATAGTTTTTTCCTAACAAATGATAATCAAATTTTAACTTTTTATGATATTAATAAATTAATAAGCCAAGGTAATCCAGAAATTCACCCCTTAATAATCTTCAATTCTCAAGTCTATGATATTGAGGGTAAAAAATTAAGGAATACATTAAGAACATTTGGAGAAATTGTGGCTCAGTTTGATTATGATAAAATAACTGGAATAATTTCAAAAAATTATCCAATTTTTAATGACGAAACCAAGCAAATTATCTCAAACTTCTTTATTAATCTGTTTAAAAATAATAGTCAAGGCATTTCACTTTTGAAAGCACGTCAGCAATGTATAGCAAATAAAATGGAGAAAATTGTAGAAGAACAGGTAAGGAATATCACTACAGAATCAGGTACTACTCATATAGATTTACGAAGTAGTTTGGCAATTTCCAGTTATTTACTCTTCGGTAAACCTTGGAAAAAAATTATTTGATGAAAAATTCAGAATTGTTGAGTAAATAGGAATAAATAAAAATTATGAATATAACTATAATTTTAAATATTCATTATAAAAATGAAAAAAGAGTTGATACAAAATTTCCTCAGATCGTCTAATTGAACTACGAATTGAAAATAAAAAGCTGAAACAGCAAATAGCTGATTTAGAAAATAAGATTATAACTTTAGTTGGAATGGTAAATATTGAATCTTCTGGAGGAGCTGATAAAAAAAATGTCCTCAATGATCATTTATTGAATTTAATCAATTCAACAGAAGATCAATTGAATGTGGTAACCCCTAGGATTGATCAATTTTATGCAAAAGAATTAAAACGTCTAGTGGAACGTGGAATTCCCGTTCTCTTGATTACTAATGATAGAGGAGATATTCCTAAAGAAGATGTTCCAATCTATGATGATTTAAAACTTACTCAAGGAATTAGTGTAATAAATAATCCTAATGTAAAATTTCTTTTAGCCTTTAATACAGAACAAGCAATTTATGCAGGAGGTTCCTTGAATAAAGAAGAATTGTCTAAATCAATATTAATTGTGACAAAGATACATGAAAAGACTAAATTGAGAATGATTGCAGAAATCTTCTCTCTAATGCTCCCTACGTTCATGAGAAAATAATGTCTTTTTTTTAAATCCTATTATTATTTAGATAGAAGATGGTTGAAACTAATAATCGAATCGATTCAAAACTTATTCATAATATATTTGGTCTAAATTCTGAAATTTTCAATCATTCTCTTAATTTTCTAAAGAGTCAATCAAAAATTAATAATTCATATCAAGAATTTTTATTAATATGGAAAAAAACCTTTAAGAGCATTTATGGGCATGAACTTTCTTCCCATTTATTCTTAAAACACACCTATTTTATTCATATCTTAAAAATAATTGTAATTTCAAAATTATATTCTGATAAGAGCCTTGATTTCGAAGAAATTTATAATAAATATATCAAAAATGAATTGAAAACTATCTTTACAGAAAATTATTTTTTTTGGATATATTTTGACGAAACATTAGTTAAAAAAGTATACTTGAAATTACGAGATTTAAAGGTTGCAAAGGAAGATTTATTTAGTAAATTATATCAGCAGGCATTTTTTCCTGATTTAAGACATAAATTAGGCGAATTCTTCACTCCATCAATTTTAGCTAAAAAAATGGTGGATGATGTATATAAGATAGGAATGAGGGTTTTGGATCCTTCATGCGGTTCAGGAAAGTTTATAATTAATTTGATTATAAGAATAATTGACGCTAATGAGCCACTAAAATCAAGATTCAAGGCGATCTCGAGAATTTATGGATTTGATATAAATCCTCTAGCGGTTATAACTGCTAGAACTAACATTTTCTTATTACTCTTAGAATATTTTAGTGAAGAAGATTTGAATTTGGTAAGTTATAATATTTATCTGATTGATTCATTATTTCCAGAGATAAGTAAGAATAATTCGAAAATTAATATCAAAACACTATATAATTCATTTGATTTAATAATAGGAAATCCACCTTGGCTTACTTATAAGGATCTTCGAAGTAAAAACTATCAAATGAAAATTCGAAAATTAGCAGAAGATTTAGGTATTAAACCTCCTAGTCAATATGTTACCCATATTGAATTAGCAGCAATATTTTTCTATGCAATTCCTCTAAATTTCCTAAGAGTGAAAGGTAAAATTTTTTTTGTAATGCCTAAATCAGTTTTAAATGGAGACCATTGTGATAAATTCAGATTATTTTCAATCTTTAGCAAAAATATAGAGATTTGGGATTTTCCTGATTCCTATTTTTTTAGAGTAAACCATATATGCTTAAAAGCAGAATATATAGGAATAAACGAGAGAATCTTGATTCATGAAAAATACCCAATTAAAACTAAAATTTTCAATGATAAATTAGAATTTCAAAAGGAGACAAGATATACGAGTTTTAAAATCGAAGATAACAGTGTAAAACTAATTTTACCAATCACAGAATTAAAAAAATTAAATACTGCTAAAGACAGTCCCTATAAAGATAAATTTTTTCAAGGTGCCACATTAGTTCCAAGAAGTTTGGTTTTTTTTACAATTACAGAAAAAAAAAATGAGACATTAATTATTCAGTCTGATTTAGATATATTATCAAGAGCGAAAAAGACTTGGAAATTTAAATTTCATAACAAGGAAATTGAAAGAGAATTTCGATTCAAAACATTTCTAAATAGAGAATTATTACCCTTCTTTATAAAAAAGTGGAAGAATGTGTTCTTACCTATTAATCAAGAGTTTAGCTTTGACTTACAGTTACTCAAGAAAAGCCCTAAATCCTTCAAATTTTATAGTGAAATTGAAGATTTTTACAAAAGAAATAAAAAACAGTCTAGTAGTATCAATACGCTATATGAGAATTTAAATTATTGGAATAAATTAAAAAAACAGATAAATAATAAAGAATACATAATTGTCTACAATGCAAGTGGCTCTAAACTAAAAGCTTCTATTATAATTAATGAAAAGCGGAGAATTATTATTGGTTCTGAAAACTATTATTATAATACTGATTCTGAGGAAGAAGCGTATTACTTATCTGGAGTTTTAAATTCACCAATTTTATCAAAAAATATTCAATTAATTAAGAGTTCAAGACATATTCATAAAAGACCATTTTTATTTCCCATTCCTTTATATAATAAAAATGATTCGAAACACAACGAATTAGCGAGGATATCAAGAAAATGTGAAAATGATGTTCGAGATTTATATTTTAATAATCCTAAAATTACTTCTGAAAAAATTAGAATTATTCTCAATCAAAGGCTTTTAAAGTTAGATGAATTGACTAGTCAAGTGGTTTTTGATGAATAATATAAATCAAAAACTTTATTTTGATTCAATTATATTTCTTAATTGACGAAGAGCGTAAAAAAAGTAAGTAATTAGTGAAAATTAAAATTGAATTTTGAAGATTTAGGCATTAGTGAGAGCAATACTCTCGCTTTAAAGAAACAAAATATATTTAGACCTACTCCTGTTCAAAAAAAAGCCATCCCTTTGATAATAAAGGGTCATCACTTAATGACTCAATCAAAGACTGGTTCTGGAAAGACTTTAGCTTTTATTTTACCAATTGTCGAACAATTAAATTATGTAAATAATGAAGCTCTGATTTTAGCTCCTACAAGAGAACTTGCAAAACAAATTAACAAAGTAATTAAAGATCTGGGAAATGGTAAAGTTAAATCGATGACGATATATGGAGGGGTTTCAATCAACAATCAAATCAATAAATTGAGAAAGGGCGTCAATATAATTGTTGGTACTCCAGGGAGAATCATTGATCTTTTTAAAAGAAGAGAACTTTCCTTCCAGAATGTCCGTTTTGTGATTTTAGATGAGGGAGATCGTCTATGGGATATGGGATTTGCACCCGATGTTAAATATATTTTGAGTAAAATACATACAGATTATCAATTTATGCTATTTTCAGCAACATTGGACTACGATATGAGAAACCTTGTTAAAAAATATACAAAAAACAAATTTGAGTTCTTAAATTTAAGTAGAGATAGTTTAACTGTAGGAAATACAAGACAATATTATTATTTAATTGATCGTTTTGAAGAAAAATATAATACTTTTCTCAATGTAATGAGACGAGAAAAGCCAGAACACGCTTTAGTATTTGTAAATACAAAAAAGACAGCCTCTTGGTTGTCAAAAAGGTTGAAAAACCAAAGAGGGTTTAATTTTAGAGTAGGAGTCATTTCAGGGAAATTGTCACAATTTCAAAGAGAAAAAATATTAACGGATTTCAGATCACGCAATATAAATCTACTTATAGCTACTGATGTAGCATCTAGAGGTCTTGATATTGAAGACGTCTCTCATGTGATAAATTATGATATCCCAAAATATCCTGAAAATTATATTCATCGGATAGGTCGTACTTCTAGAATGAATAAGAAAGGAATTGCTATTACTCTTTGCTTGAAAGATGAGTATGAATATTTATGTCATATTGAAGGATTAATTGATAGAGAAATTGAATTAAGGACAATTAATAATAATAAGAGTCCAGAGAAATATTATCATAATCCTTTTTATTAAACAAACTAATTTAGCAAAATTTCTCCTTCCACTTTGAGATTTCTAATTCGAATTCTTCTTTAACTTCATTTTCAAGGAAATTATTTATCTTTTTGAGTTTACTTATCCAGTCTTTTAGTTCTTTGAGGGACATCGAATAACCTTGAGTTTCTAAAATAACATCAACAGTATTTTGCATTAATTTACTAAGTTGTATTCCAGATTTATCTTCTAATCCATTTTGAATACTATCAAATAGGTCTTTTAATTGTGTTTCTAGATTTATTTCCATTGGTTCCTCATCAGAGATAATATCTTCTTCCTCTGGAGCAAATTGTGATTGAGACAAACCAGGGCTTATATATTCTTCTTCAATTATGGATGATACAGTTTTTTGAATTGAATCAGCATGAGATTCGATATTTACATCCTTTTGCTCAGTTTTAGAAAAGGAATTTTGTTGTAATATCCCTAGCTTCCACTTGAGAATATCTTCTTTTATTTTTTCCCTAAATGGCTCTTCCAAAACTTCATCGACATTATTTAAGCTTTTCTTCCATTCAATAATTTCGGAATATCCTTGTAATTCTAATATAATATCAATAAATTTATCAATTTGTTCACAAATTTCTATTCCTTTGAGGTCGTCAATTTTATCCAATAATAGTTCAAAAAGGTTATCAACTTTCTCTTTGTCTAACTCTTTAATTTCAGGAGGTGGTATCTCTAACTCAGAAGAATCTTTTGTTCCTTCCTCTAAAACTGAAGGCCTAAATTCAGGAGGATATATTAAATCTAAGCTAGAAAATTTCTTATTTAATTGATTGAGTTCTTTAATAACATATTCTTTCAATTCGTCATCTAGGGGATGATATCTTTTCTCTAGTTTACTAATTAATAATTTGAGTTCTAGTATATCAAGAGAGATCCCCTCTTTTTCAAAGGCAACATCCAACAAGTATTTAAGTATTTTTGCTATTTTTTTTCCCGAATAATCATTAATATTTTCAATGATATTATTAAATCCACGATTAATTTCAAGTTCATTCGGATATTTTCCATTTTCTTTGATCTTATTAATCACAGGCTTTATTATCTTAATTAGAGGTTCATGTGCAGTATAAAAACCAATACTTTCAAATTCTTTTTTATTATTGGTATTTTGATTGACACCAAAAGCTAAATATTTATCGTCACCTATACAGGCAAAAATATTATTGTCTGACATTTGTAAATATTCAATATTTGCTCTATTACTAAGTGCAATAGCATTTTTGTCTGTGTGAGATTCTGAGGAAATAATTGTTATTGTCAATCCATTTGAACTATGATTTCCTTGATGTTGTTCTTTTTCAAAGTTTGATTGCATTTCCTCAATAATTTCACTTTTTTCATCAATTTTTACCTTAAGATATTGATTTTTCCATTTATCAATATTCTCTAATAGGAGATATTGTGTATTTGAATCCAAATGTTTTCTGATCACTAAAAGTCTATTTAACCAACCTTGAATGCTTTCAATTACTATTGATCCAGGATTTACTTCAGATATTAATGCTATAACATCAGCAACATCATGGCTTAATTCAAATCCTTTAAGTTCAGCTACTTTTTTAGAAGTGAGATCTAGTTTTTCTTCTATTTCCTTTTTCTGTTTTTTACTAATGTTTGGCTTTAAACTTTTTGGCGTTTTAGATAGATTATTTTTGCTTTTTTGTTCAATATCAATATCCTGAGAATAATTTAATTCTAATTCCTCTAAGGGAATAAAATCTTCAATATTTGGAACAATGAGAGTTAGATGATTAGTACATTTATCTAATAAAGCAGAATTTATTTTTAAGACCATTTCTGGACTATTAATTTGCCAAAACTTATCAAATTTACTCGTATTTAAACTAATAATATTCGCTAACAATTCATATAAGGAATTTTCAAATGATTTTATTTTTTCTAAAGAAAATGAACTTGTTCCTAAATTAAGTTCTTGAATTTTAATCTCAATAGATTCTCCCAATTTTCTAATAAAAGTTTTTATTGCTTCAATCTTAGTTGATGTTTCAGGAGAACCCCTTTCTTTAATTATATCTTTGAATTGGGAAAACATATTGGTAGTAATTCCTTCTGATTCGGTAATTTTTTGAGTAATTGATTCAATTAATTTACTAAAATCACGAGCATCAACAGCAGATTGCAATCTTAAAGGCGAGATCAGACCTAGAACATCGTTTAATATTACTCGAACAAATTCTCTTACATTTTCCTCAACCTCGGATAAAATTTCCATTGTTTGGTTGAAATCATTCTCTTTACCAAGGACTTCAATCAACTCTCCACTAATATTTTCCAGATCTTTATATAATAAATCCATAAACCCATTTAATATAGGAGATTGGTTCGAATTTTCAATTCTTTTTTCATTAATAGGGTAATTTAATTTATTTATGATATTTAGCATAGCAGCATAAGGAGGGATACTGATATATTGATTCAATTGATCAAAATCTTTAGGATTAACTGGTAAAATTAGTTTCTTTTCAACCAAATCTTTAAGTAGATCTATAACTTCATTTTCTGAAAGATCTGGAACAGATTTTTTAATCTCATTAAAAATTTGGGGATTCCCATTCAATGCTTTAAGATATATATTAATCGCATCATCAGTAAGATCAAATAATTTTAATAAATCTTTCAATTCAAAAACCAATATTTTCTCTTTAAGAATGTTATTTTAATTAGCCATTAATATCATGAAAGAACTTATTTTTTAATATTCTGAAAAAGAAAAAACCAAGAAAAATATATAATTTAATCCTTTGGATGTCTATTTTCCTGTCTTAAGAGATCTCCCCCCGGTTTTCTTTATTAATTATTACAATATAGAAATCATAATGATTTATATTTGAAATTATCTTAAAGAAAATTAAGACAAAACTGGTTAAATTATCTTCAATTAAAAGTAAACATTCGTGAAAAAAATGGGAGATATTAAAGAGAAAGCATGGGCTTTTCCAGTTGTTGGAGGAATTATTGCACTTATAGCTTTATTGACACCTGCATCTTACATAAGTGAATACTATGTTTCTATGTATGTTTGGATGTGGGGCTTATTTTCAGTTCAAGTATATGGGTACGGAGGATATACTCGTTTTACTGCGGACCCTGGAGAACTCACTATTTCTTTGTTATGTACTATATTCATTTTAATAAACATAATAGCTATGGTTGTCATTGGAGCTTTGAATAAAAGACAAGGAACTTCAGAAAAAAATTGGGTTGCTCCGTCTGTTTTGGTAATAGTAGGGACTATAATATATATCGCAGGGTTGGAGATCAATACGTATCTTATAGGAGGTTTTAGTTATTGGCAAAATGTAAATCCTGGTTTTGGGGTAATAGGGATGTTTATAGGAAGTATAATATCACTTATAGGTATTGGTGTCTTAAAATCGAGAACTAGGCCACCTCTAGAAGTAATTGTGCCAATGAAAAAAGAAATCGTAAATTCGGTAGGAGAAAGCACCCCAATAGGTCAAAGTATGAAATTCTGTCCAGAATGTGGTCATAAAATCTTAAATTCATCTCATAAATTTTGTGTGAATTGTGGATTTCAAATTGAGAGTTTTCCTTCAAAAATCGCTATAGAACCCGAACTTGAGTTTAGAGCTGAAGCTTCAGAGATTGAGCAACAATCAGAGTTAAAAGCTCTTACAATTCCCCCAGAAGCTGAAGAGGAAGGAGATATCAAGCAAGATTGTGAAAATTGTAATTTATCACGCAAACTTGGAAGGAAAGAGTGCATTTGGTGTGGTAAAACGTTATAAATCTTTATTTATTTTTTTAACTTTTATTTATTTTAAAAAAATTTCATTTATGATATTTTTAACGGGTAAAAATGAAGATAGATCTCCATCCCATTGAATTAAGACATTCTTATATATCTCTTCTACTTTTAAAACCAATTTTTTTAAATTATGTCTGAAAAATCTTAGTTCTTCCTTGCTTATTATTATTCCTGTAACATATTTCCCAGAAAAGATGGTTAAAATCTTACCCTTTTTCTCAACTATTGAAATTTCATTAGGTTGATTAGAAAACAGTTCTTCAAGTAATATATTCATGGATGTTAAAGTTCCTGTTATGAATTGACTATCTAATACAGTTTGTTTGTGTTCAGAATCATAAGAATAATTATACAAACAAATTCCATCTTTATTTATCAAAAAAATATTTTCAATTTTATCATACCAATCAAATTCAAAAAATGGAGGAATATTTCTGAAAAAAAAGAAAACTAAACCAATTGCAATTAATTGTAGTACAATACCGACTGTTCTTGATATGAGTCCAAAAATTACAACTACAAAATCCAAGGATAATATATATCCGATAAAAATTTGTGCTAAAACAATTGTGATCTTTAAAAAACCAGCTTTAAGAATTCCTTGTTTTTTTGTGATAATCCCAAAATCTTTGA
>JBHLNK010000025.1:19360-40995 GCA_048941625.1 Promethearchaeota archaeon
AAAGAAAAGATGGAACGAAAAAAGGCCATATATATAATGAGACTATATTAAGAAAATCCAAATTTAAAAAAAATAAGATTGTAATAAACAAAAAAATTGAAGAGTAATATAACGTAAAAAAATACTTACTAATAATGAATTTTTTATTTGTTTCAATAAAGAATGTACAGAATAAAATTCCCAAAGTTATAGATAGAAATCCTAAGTTTAAAAATAATTTTCTATAATTTCCTATTGGCCATATCAAAAAAGGAACAGTATTAACATCAGAAAAATAAAAGCTAGATATCATGAAAAAGAATCTCATAAAGCAAAAACCGAAAAATAACATTGAAAGTCCTAAATCTTGCTTATCTTTAAGCTGTTTTGGTTGCTTAGCATATTTAAATAAAAAAATAATAGCAATATCAAATGAAAAAACAATAAATATCCATTCCAGAATTAACAATGGAAATCTAACTGGTTCAACTATCGGGAATTCTATGAACATTATATTAATCACATTATTCTTGCAATATTTGATATATGTATGTATCAAAACTACTAAAGATTTGTTTTTTATCTCTTTTTAGATCATCCAGTTCTAGCAAAACTTCTTTGAAGAAAGACTCAAATCTTACTTTTATTGAGTTTAGTAGATGATTAGTACTAACTAGATCCTTTTTCACTACTAACGTGAAAATTAAATTATTATTATTAGAACCATATTGTAAAAAGACTTGATAATTCTCTTGCTTTATTTTATTTATTCTCTCACTATGCGTTTTAGTAATAATTTTAATAATTTTTTCAAATCCCAGTAAACTTCTCGAAAGGATTTTATCAAAATTCCTTGAATTTTTCTTTTCTTTATTAATGATACTTAAATTCTTATTAATGAAATCAAAATTATAAAGTAAATCCATCGTCTTAGCATTGATTATAAGTAATTTAATAAGATTGTCTCTCCACTCAAATTCATAGAAAGGAGGGAAGTTATATACTGAAAAAATCATAATAATAAATCCTATTATTAATTCACTAACTCCTATAAAATAAATTATTCCCTCTATCATAAATGGTAAAAGGTGTAATCCTACTAATATAGCAAAAACTAAGGCAAACAAACTTGTAACCGCCCCTGTTAGAAACAATTTAAATTTTCTTTTTATTTTTCCAACAGACTTTTTTATCAGAATCAATTGAAATCTAATTACATATAGTCCATTTAGAGCTACAAAAGATATGCTGAAAAGAAATACTGGGTGATTAAGAGTAGGTACTATAAATACCATAAAAATTGGTATAAAATTCAGAACTAGTAATGATTTAGCAATTTTTAGATTTATAATATCGCTAAATTCGTTTCTAATTATAAAAAAAGAAACACTTATTGTTGAAAAAAAAGCAAGCAACCATCCCAATCTTGATATAATTTCATGAAATAATCCTACTAATACGAAATTCCTCGAAATTTGAATGAATAAAGGCCCAGAGATCAAAAATATTATGAAAGAGCCAAAGGCTAATAAAACTCGATTTAATGGTAGAGTTTCATCTTTAATTTTATAATACTGATAAAAAAAGTATAAAGCTAGTTGAAATCCTATAATCACAGGCACTAAATAAAATAAAAATTGTATTTCTCTACTAATTTCAATTTGGAAAAACATTATCTCCTCATATTATAAAAAATAAAAAAAAAATTGTGTTTTTAATTTTCATTGTATCTAAGGGTAATATCAATTTTCGCTTTGTCTTAAATTCAATTATTATTATTTAAACAGAATATTTAATCCTTTATATTATCTTAAAATCTTTTAGTATACGCTTTACTAAAGATTCAAATACATATTCTGCATTTTCTCCTGTTTTAGATGAGCATTCTATATATTCAAACAAATTATAATCTCTTTTCAGGCTTTCTGCTTCTTTCTGAGTAATATTTATCTGATCTTTAAGATCCCGTTTACCTCCGACAAACAGGATTGGAACTTCCTTTTCTTCTTTAGATAATCCTTTTTTGAATGTTTCTAGCCAAATATCAATCCTTTCCAGTGTTGATTTTCTTGTAAGATCAAACATAAAGATACCTCCTGATGATCCTCTGGAATACAAGGGTAATAAAAAATCAAAAATCTTCTCTCCACCAAAATCCCATACCTGTAATACAACCCTCTTACCTTCAATTTCAAGGAATTTTACAAATATTTCTGCACCCATTGTAAGTTTAATATCATCTTCAAAGTAACCTTTTAGAAAACGATAAGCTAATGTTGTTTTTCCAACACCAGATTCTCCAAAAATACAGATTTTATAAGCTAATTCTCCCATTATTAGTATATCCCCTTTAAATTATGATTTTTAACTATTTATAAAAAAATTTCTTAAATTAAATGAAAACCGAAACACTTAACCGTTTATTATTGATATAAAAAAGATGTATTCGATTTAGAATATGATTTTAACTTAAAATCAAAATTTAATTTATCTTGTAAAAAATAAAAATATAGTTATTTAAATCTAATCAGATATCCATAGATGATTTATTTGTGGTATTAACTGATCATAAAATCCATTTTATAATATTTTGCTATAGGATTAAATATTGATAATTCTCTCTTTTAAACCTTTTTATGTGAATAAGCTTAAAAATAGCTAATCTATTATTTAAAAAAAGGCAGAATTAGCAGAATTTTGCACAAAAAAATAGTTAGTATTAGGACTTAGATTTATCTAAACGAACAAAATGAATATATGAGAAAGCTCTTTATTTATTTTTTAATATAATATTGTATGAATTAAATCATTTAAAGGATTAAATTGGGAATAGAGATGGTAAAAAGCATTAATATTGAAGAAAGATTTAAAAGCTTTTTAATGGACCAAAAAAAGCTAAAAAAGCAGCTTCAAGAATTTAATAAAAGATATCAACTAATTACGGAAAATGCGAACGATTTCATTGCAATTTTAGATAACAATCTTAAATATGAGTATATAAATGAAGAGTTTCACAGAAAATATTTAGGTTACTCTAAGGATCAACTGATTGGCTTAGAAGCCTATTCTTTTGTTCATCCAGATGATACAAAGCATGCAATCAATACATATAAAAGTATTAGCGAGATGGGAGAAGGAAAAATTGAGCTAAGAGTAAGACACAATGGAAGTTATTATATATGGTTGGAAGTCAAAGGAAAAAGGTTTATTGATGTCAATGGACAACTGAAATTACTACTGATCTCGAGAGATATTACAGAACGGAAGATTGCAGAACAAAAATTGAAGGAATCTGAAGAAAAATTTAGGACTATTGCTGAACATTCTTATTTAGGTATAATGATTTTTCAAAATGGACAATTTAAATATGTGAATCAAGCACTCTCAAAAATCAACGGTTATTCATATGAAGAAATGCTAAAGTGGTCGATGAAAGATTTGGTAAAACTAATTCATCCTGAGGATTTAACAGTTCTATTAGATAAAGTTAAGAAAGGGTTTATTGAGAGTGATGAATCTAACCTTAGAAATGTTTATAGAATTATCACTAAAAATGGCAATATAAAATGGAACGCGTCATTTGGAAATCAAATTACTTTTGAAGGAGAACCTGCTCTTCTTGTTTCGATCTTAGATGTTACTGAAAATGTTGAGATGGAAATGAAATTAAAAGAATCTGAAGAGAGATATAGACTAATTTCTGAGAATGCAAATGATTTAATCAGGGTTTTAAATGAAAAGTTCGAGTTTGAGTATATAAATGAAGATGTTCATAAACGTATATTAGGATATACATTAGAAGATTTAAAAGGAAAAACTCATTTACCTTTTTTACATCCTGAAGATAGAAGACATGCAATCAGTTCAACTGTTAGGAATCTAAAAAAAGGAGAAGGTTCATATCAAGCTAGGTTTAAAGACAAAAATGGAGACTATAAATGGTTTGAATTTGCTGGTACATACTTTTACGATAGTAAAGGTAAGAAAAAAATCTTATCAATAGCAAGAAATATTAATGCCCGTAAAATTGCCGAGTTAAGATTGAGAGATTCTGAAGAAAAATATCGCAAAGCCTATAATCGTGCGAAATTCTATAAGGATCTTTTCACGCACGATATGAATAATATTTTAGCAATTATTACATCCTCCTCTCAATTAATTCCTTTTTATCTAACAGAATCTAAAAAATCTGATGATATAAGGAATTTGACTACAATTGTCCAAAACCAAGTAGAAAGAGGAGCTAAATTGATTAAGAATGTAATTACACTTTCAGAACTTGAAGAAGAAGAAATCCAAACTCAACCAACTGACGCTTGTGATTTATTGCATAAATCAATTAAATTTGTTAAAGAAATCCATAGTGGTGGATTTATCAAGATTAATGTTGATTGTCCTAATAACTATATTGTACTTAACGCTAATGAGCTCTTACAAGATGTTTTTGACAATATCTTAATAAACGCAATTAAATATAATGAAAAAAAAAATATAGAGATCTTAATTAACATTTCAAAAACAAAATTGGATGGCAAAGAATTTTGTAAATTTGAATTTGCTGATAATGGAATTGGTGTTTCTGACGATAGAAAAGAGATAATTTTTAAACGGGGAAACAGGGAATTGAAAGGAACAAAAGGTATGGGAATTGGATTATCTTTAGTAAAGAAGATTATAAAAAGTTACGGCGGTAATATTATTGTAGAGGATAGAGTAAATGGGGATTATTCAAAGGGAAGTAATTTCATTCTTTTAATCCCAGAAACCAATACTAAATAAAGCTTAAGTAAATGAAATATAATATTCATATATTAGAACCAAATTCATATAAGAACCCTACTTTCAATAGTTAAAAATAGCAAAACTTTTCTTTTGCAAATTTTTATATTACAAGAGTTTTATAGAATTAATAAGATTTAATTTATATTTTTTGACTATTTAAAAGCGAGGATTGATATAATTGCCAAGTCGTCGGGGAGATGGAACACTTGTTTTCAAAATTTGTTTCTATGGGCCAAGCTTAGGTGGGAAAACTACTGCACTGGACTGGGTCTATAAGAAGGAAGGTCTTGCCACAGGAGACATGCAACAAATCCAAGATCCAACAGGTCGTACATTATTTTTTGATCGTGTTGTCGCTCGCGTTTCAAACGTTGTATTTCAAGTTTATACTGTTGCAGGACAACGTCGCCATAAATTTCAACGGCAAACTGTTCTTAAGGGAACGGATGCTGTGATTTTTACCTGGGATTCGTTAATCGATCAATGGGGCGAGAATATTTGGAGTTTAAAAGAACTTCTCAAGTTTTATGGAGATAAACTCATACCTCCCGAAGCATTTGCACCTCCAGAAGTTCCTACAGTAGTCCTAGCTAACAAGCGTGATTTAGAAGATATTGTAGAAATTTCAAAAATACGCCAAGCGCTTGATACGGCAAAATTAAATCATGTGCTTATTTATGAGACTATTGCTATTCAAGGTGTTAATGTAAAAAGAGCTTTTGTTTACGCTGCTCGTCAAGCAGTTCTCAATCATTATAAAAAACTTTCTGGCAAGTCTATGGAGACTGCCTAATCTATTTCCTAAATTATTTTTACTTAGAATCTTTTTGGTTATTATCTCTTATTTCTATTTAGAGCTAATTGTTGAAGTAACTTATGACAACGTTTATACCAAAGAATTTCGTACTTTTTTTGATCAACAACTCGATCACTTAAATCTGCTATAGAATATATTCCTGCATCCTTACACCAATTTATGCAGATATGATATAATTCCCAATCTAGGTCCTCATCTTCCCAAATAACAGGAATTTTTTTTAGATCTGCTTGATATGCAGCAAATGCTCTCGTATGACCATCAGTATAGAATATTTCATTATCAATTTTTTTTATAGGGATTACTTTTAATGTTGATAAATCTTTAGGATTAAAGTTCTCTTTAATTTTTGCGAGTTTCTGTTTGCTTATATACAATTGGCTAGGTTGTATTTTATTTAGTTCCATTTCGAATGAAGAATTCAATCAAATCACTAAATAAGCATTATTTTTATTAAATTACAATAATTTCAGGTTCAACTTTGTCTTGAGATATTTTGATGTATGCATAAGAATTAATATCGGTAAATCTTTTATCCGTTGGACTGCCAGGATTGATATATAGCTTCCCATCTTTTCTTTTTTCATTAAACGGATGGTGTGTATGACCAAAGATAATGATATCGTAATTTGACAAATCAAATATTCTATTAAGTCTTTTAATAATATCATGTGGTCCGCCTGATCCATGTGTTACAAATATTTTATGTCCTAATATGTCTAATTCTATTTTCTCAGGTAATTTTGATGAAATTTCTTTATCATCCATATTTCCTGCGATGGCAATAACTTTTTCCGGTCCAAAAATGTCTTGAAAATATTGATGTATTTTATAACTGGTAAAATCCCCAACATGAATTAAATAATCTATCCTTTTTTCTTGAAAATCATTTATTATAAAATCCAGAACTTCTTGACCTTTTGAGCGGATATGAGTGTCTCCAATCAATCCAATTAATAATTCTTCTTTATCGGTTGTTATCATTTTAAGATCTTTCTTGTTCTGCTTCTTTTAATCTTATTTTTGTAACTTTTAGAGCAAAATTAATAATTTCTTCGAGATTTTTCCATCTTCCTTTATTTATCATTTCTTTGATCCAATAGAACAAATCTTGTTTAATAGCAACAGTTGTATATACAGGTTTATTATGTTGGTCTTCTTCAGATCCGGCTTTATTTAATAGCCAAGATATCACATTTGTGACCAATTTAAAATTATCTGCAGCTAAAATACCATATGATTTGTTTAAACTGGAAAATATAGACAAGTTCCCGATTATAGCAACTTTCCCTAAATTATAATGAGTGACAGCTATAATCGGTAGATTTTTTACTAAATCCTCCTGCCAACCATCATGTTTAAAGTATCTATGCCATGAAGAATCTTCAGAACTATAGACAATACTAATAACATCTATATTTTCACTTTCTATAGATTTGTCTATTGTTAGTGTGCAACCGTTAGAATGAATAATTTGAGTTATGTCTCTTGTAATAAAATGACTTTTAAAATCTTTAATTATAGGATGTGAGTTATCCTTTGAAAAATTTTTATTATCAAACAATATATCAGAGTTAAATATTATACCAAAATGTTTGGTTAATTTAGAAAGGTTGTTTTTATTTTCATAATCTCCACCTCCATCATTTATAACGAGGAGACTTCCCCCATCTTCAACATATTTAACTAAATCATTAATTTCATCAGAATCGAGATCTGGACCAAGATGAGGAACTCCTATTATGAATAGATCATATTTATTCAATTTATCATAGGTTAATCCAGCTTCAATTTTCCCTAATTTAAACTCTGAATCAAAAAAAAATTGAATAAAATCTGTGAATGCATTGTTTTCAATTGTTAATTTATTATTATGAGAATGATCGAATCCTATTGCTAATTGTTTTGTCATGTTCCTCTAAGTTTTACTCTATATTATATATTATTAATCTAATTATAACTAATTATTTAATCATTTAAATTATAATATTTACCCTTTTTCCATAGATAAGTTTTTTATGCTGATAAAGGCACTACCTAACTGAATACGGACTAATTTTTGGATGGGGATGATTTTATAATCAATATTATCTAACAAACTATTGATTTCTCCTTCAATCCATTTCTCTAACTCATTTTTAGTATTAATAATTTCTTCTTTATTTTCAGGTTGTTTTTCCAGAACTTCATCATATAATCGTGTGATCATTGATATGTCAGTTAAAAAATAATATCTATTTGCTATATTTGAATCAAACATTTGAGCTGCTGTCGCTTTACCATCATAGAGAGAGGAAGATTTTGCTTTATTAATCGCGAAATTAATAAAACTACGACGACTTTTCATAAGTTCTTCCACTGCTCTGTATATGAGTGAAAATTTATCACAATATCTTTTTATATAGCTATAATATTTCTTAGCATTTTTAAACACATTTTTAATGTATTCTAGGGACTTAATACGCAAATATCTTCTGTCAAATTCAGTTATAGAAGTGTCTTCAATAGATTTATGGTAGAAATAAGGCAATTCACAAACTAATGTAAAATTGTCCCTCCCAATAGCATTATTAAGATAATCCCAAGAGGAGGTTCCTGTATCAATTACATCTTGAGGTTCAAGAATACCACTTTCTTCAAGAAAATCATATTGCTTTTGGATACCTGCGTTTTGGAAAATAGCTTTATGTAAGACATTCATAAATACAAGTTCTGGTTCTCCAAGATGTAATGGGATTTCTTCCTTTTTAATAAAATTAGTAAGATCACTAAATAAATTTCCAACTTTCCGAGTAACATAGAAATATACACCACCAAAACCTAATGAATTATGCATACTATACATGAATTTAGGTTTTATTTCATTTATAATATCCATCAAGGCTTTAGTCTCTGGTAAAGGGGTATCCCATTTCAATTTTTTATACTGTATAGGGAATGTCCACTCAATTTGATCGAAGGGCGCACATCTAAAATAATTTTTAGCATATTTTATTGGATCAAATTTTCCTTTAAACCAACCTTCATTTAGGATTGCACCATCAATATCAATTGCCTTAATTAAATACCATGTATAACCTGTCTCTCTTGTAAAATCAGGATTTTTAGCTAAAAAATTTGATAAAAATTCTAAAGTCATACTCCCTATTGGTTCATTTGGATGTGGAAATGCAAATAGTAAACTATTTTTTTCTCCTCCTTCAATTTTTAAGCAATAAATACTTCTTCCTTTACGAGATTTTCCAATTTCTTTTATTTCGACATTATCATACGAATCTGCTAACTTTTTGCTTGAATTATCTAATTCACTAATGGTCATAAATTCCTTATAATCTGGTATTTCGTCCAAAATTTCTTTCAATTTCCTTTTTACGCCCAAATAATTTGAGAAGTAATAACTTTTAAGATATTATGAGTTAATACTTTCTTCTATATAAAAATGTCATAAACGAAATCTACAAGCTATAGTTTTAATATGGTAAGATCTTTAGATTAAATATGCTAAAAAAGAATTACATAGAAGTAGAAGAGAAAGAAGCTATTCTTGCGGATGGTACTAAAGTAGAAGGAATCAATATCAGATGGTTAATTGACGAGAGTTTAGGTGCTAAGAATTTCGCAATGAGACGAATTGAAGTATGTCCAGGGGATAAAGTACCTCTCCATAATCATAATGAGGAGCATGAAATATATATCTTAGAAGGGAATGGGAAATTTTATAATGATAAAGGAGAATCTGAAATTGGAAGCAAAGGAGACTTTTTATTTATTCCACCCAATGAAAAGCATGGTATTGATAATATAGGAGAAGATAATTTAGTATTTCTTTGTCTTATTCCATATCTTAAGTAGTTATTAATTAATATTTAACTTTCTTGCTCACATTTTCCAATTGCTACAACATAATCATCTTCATAAAGTTTGATAACTCTAACCCCCTTAGCAGTTCTATGAGTTATTCTTATTGAATCAACTGGAACTCTTATCATTTGGCCCTGTTCAGTGCCAATTAGTAAATCCATATGCTTAGCAATTTTCGCAGCAATGACTTTATCTTCTTTTTCTTTACTCAAAGTAATATTTTTTACTCCTTTAGCTCCTCTTCCTGTTTTACGATATTCCTTAACATATGTTCTTTGGCCATAACCATTTTGTGTAAGGGTTAAGATTATATCATCATCAGAGACTAGTAAAGTATCAATGACTTCATCATTTTCTCTTAATTCTGCTCCTTTAACACCCATAGAATTACGTCCTAACTCTCTTAATTCTGATTCATCAAATCTAATAGCATATCCTGATTTTGTAGCAATAAAAATATCCTGAAGTTCATTTGAAAGGCGTTTTACGCTAATTAATTCATCATTAGGTCTAATTCTTTGTGCTCTTACTCCAGTACTTCTAAATTTTGAAAATAATTTTAATGGAGTCTTTTTGATAATTCCGTTTTTAGTCGTCATAAGGAGCATTTCACTTGTATTGAAATTATTAATTGGTATCATAGCAGAGATATTTTCACCAGATTGTAGAGGAATAAAATTAATAATTGGTTTTCCCCTTGCTGTCCGTTTTTGAAGAGGTATATCATAACACATTATAGAGTAAACTCTACCTTTTGAAGTAAATATTAGTATTGTATCATGAGTACTACATACAAATAAATCAATAATGAAGTCTTCTTCTCGCACAGTCATACCTTTTTTACCACGTCCTCCACGTCTTTGAGCTTGATACTCAGCTAATGAGATCCTTTTAATGTATTGATTTTTTGTTAAAATAACAATTGTAGTTTCTTTTTTAATCAAATCTTTCTTTTCAATCTCTTTGACTTCATGATGTTCAACCATTTTTATTTCTGTTTTCCGTTCATCCCCATATTTCTTTATTAACTCGTCTAAATCTTTTTTAATTATATTTAAACGGAGTTTCTTCTGTTTAAGGATTTTATTATAATTATTTATGTCAGATTTTAGAGAATTTTTCTCGTCAATTAGTTTTTGTTGTTCTAAATTAGTTAATCGAGATAATGGCATACTTAATATTGCTTGAACTTGAACATCACTAAGTTCATAAGCAGCTTTTAACTTGTCTTTAGCTTCATTTGGATCTTTTGAATTTTTAATTAGATTTACCACATTATCGATATCATTTAAAGCTATTAATAAACCTTCAACTTTGTGAAGTCTCTCCTCAGCTTTCTTAAGGAGGAATTCAGTCCTTTTAGAAATTATAATTAGTCGATGCTCAATATACTCTTCAATTATCTCCTTAAGATTGAGAATTTTAGGTTGTTTTCCATCATTGATTAAAACCAGATTAGTAATATGGAAAGTGGTTAGAAGTCTTGTTCTTTTAAAAAGAATATTTTTGATTATTACTGGCTGAGCTTTAGAAGATAAATCTAGTACTATACGCATACCAGTTCTATCAGATTCGTCACGTAGATCTCTAATGTCTTTGAGAATACCATTTTTAATTAGTTTAGCAATTGATTCTATTAAATCAGTTTTATTGATTAAGTAAGGAATTTCTGTAATAACAAGACTTGTCTTGTTACCTTTTGTTTCAGTCTCAATCTTTCCACTAACATTAATGCTTCCGTTTCCAGTATGATATGCATTATATATTCCATTAGTATCTGTAATAATTCCTCCTGTAGGGAAATCTGGTCCCTTTATTATATCCATCAACTCATCTATTGAAATTTCCGGTTCATCTATTGTCGCATTAATTGCATTACAAACTTCATTTAAGTTATGAGGTGCCATTGATGTTGCCATACCGACAGCAATACCTTTAGTACCATTCAGTAAAATATTAGGAAGTTTAGCAGGAAGATAAAGTGGCTCTGACGTAGTATTATCAAAATTAGGTTGAAACACTACAGTCTCTTTGTCAATGTCCTCAATTAACTCATTGGAGATCTGTGCTAATCGTGCTTCTGTGTACCTATAAGCTGCGGGAGGATCCCCATCAATAGAACCAAAATTTCCCTGTGGATGAATTAAAGGATATCTTAATGAAAAATCCTGTCCCATTCTTACCAAAGCATTATAGACGGCCATATCGCCATGAGGGTGATAATTACCAAGCGTTTCACCTACTATTTTAGCACATTTTACATGAGAACTATTATAATTCCAATTATTTTCCGCCATAGCATAAATTATTCTTCTATGTACAGGTTTAAGACCATCTCTTACATCAGGAATTGCTCTACCAACTACTACTGACATGGCGTAGTCGATATAGCTACTTTTCATTTCTTTTGATAATAAAATTTCTTCAATTTGCTCTAAAGTCAAATATAACACTTTTTTTTTAATTTTAATTAATTAAATAAGTTTGAATTAAATATCTAAAGTTTTAACTTCGTCAAAATTACTGATAATAAACTTTTTACGAGCTTTTACTTCCTTTCCCATTAATTTAGTAAAGATTAAATCATTTTCAAGGTAGTCTTCATAAGTGACTTTTTTTAATTTTCTTGTCTCCTTATTCATTGTAGTTTCATAAAGTTCATCTGAATTCATTTCACCAAGCCCTTTATAACGTTGAACCTTGATTGACTCTGTAATTTTGAGTTTGTATCGTGTTTTAACGTTTTTAATGATTTTTTCTTTTTCTTCATCTGAATAGACATATTCCTTGAATTTTTTATAAGCTACTTTATATAAAGGAGGTACAGCAATGTAAAGATGGCCATTATCAATTAATGGTCTTAAATATCTAAAAAAGAAAGTAAGTAATAGTGTTTCTATATGAAAGCCATCCACATCAGCATCGCACATGATTATTACTTTATGATATCTTAATTTACTAAGATCAAAGCTCTCCTCTGTATCTTCACTATTTTCTTCAGAATCACCATTAGTTCCATTAGTTATATTGTCTTCTTGAAATCCAACCCCTAATGCTTTTATAATTGCCTGAATCTCATTATTTTGTAATACTTTATCAATTCTTGCTTTTTCTACATTAAGAATTTTTCCTCGAATTGGAAGTATTGCTTGGTATGTCCTGTCTCTACCTTGTTTTGCTGGACCCCCTGCTGAATCACCTTCTACTATAAAAATTTCGACTTTTTCAGGATCATTTGAAGAACAATCAGCAAGTTTTCCCGGCATTCGAGCACTGTCTAATGCTGATTTCCGTCGAATTAAAGCTCTTGCTTTTTGAGCTGCTTCTCTTGCTAATTTAGCATTGATTGTTTTTAGAACGATTTTTTTAGCTGTGTCAGGATGTTCCTCAAAATATTGAGTTAGTCTATCAGTAATAATTTGACTAACTATTTGTCTAACTTCAGGATTCCCTAGTTTAATCTTAGTTTGACTTTCAAATTGAGGATCTGGAAGTTTAACTGAAAGTACTGCGGATAATCCTTCTCTAGTGTCACTTCCACTTAAGATATGTTCCTTATATTTCTTTTCCATGTAGTTCTCAATATACGAATTAAAGACTCGAGTCAATGCGGATTTAAATCCTGTAAGATGAACACCACCCTCGATAGTATTTATAGTATTCGCATAGGTCAAAATATTCGTTTGATATCCTTGATTATACTGCATTCCTAACTCGACATAAAAAACTGAGCCATCTTCATCATCATTTGAGTCATTGATGTGAATAATATCGTTATGAAGTGGTTGTTTATCCTTATTTAGGTAAGCAATAAATTCTTTTAAACCACCTTCATAGTGAAATTCTTCTTTTTCATCATTAAATTTATTGTGAATTTCAAATCGAGTATGGGGTGTTAAAAATGCAAGTTCTCGCATTCTGTTGCTTATCGTATGGGCATTAAAAATTTGTTCTTTTTGATCAAATTCAAAAATACTTTCATCAGGGTAAAAAGTTATTTTCGTGTAAGTCCCATCTTTATTGATTTTAGTGATTTCTGGTTCAGATACTTTTTTTCCTTTAGAAAATTTCTGCTTATAGCAAAGACCATCCCTACATACTTCCACATTCATCCATTCTGTTAAAGCATTGACAACAGATAAACCTACTCCGTGTAAACCTCCAGAAATTTTATAACTCTTACTATCAAATTTACCTCCAGAATGTAGGTGTTCCATAATAACTTCCAGAGCAGGTTTATTAAATTCTGGATGATTATCTATAGGAATTCCTCTTCCATTATCATGAACCTGGACTGAATTGTTCTTATAAAGAGTGACTTTTATCTCATCGGCGTAGCCTCCCATCGCTTCATCAACAGAATTATCTAAAACTTCGAAAATCAGATGATGGAGACCATGCTTCCCTTGATCGCCAATATACATTGCTGGACGCTTACGTACTCCTTCAAGACCTTTCAAAACTTTAATATCGTCAGCATCGTAAGAATCCTGATTAGATGGTTTTTCAGCCATGGGAGAACAAGCTTTTATAATTTAATTTGTTATCATAAAAATATTCAAAATACCATGATATTTTATCGATATACATATAAAATAAGGAAATCCATACATTTAAATATATGTTGACTTTTGCACATTTTTTCATCGCTCAAAAGTCGATAATCATTGTCATATTCAGCCAATTATTTGATTATGCTTACAAATACTACTTAATAATCAGTTCTAAAAATGACAAGCTATTTTTTGAATATTTGAGCCTTTTCATTAAAACTTTATTTTTTACAAAAAAATCGATTTTTATTGGTTTCTTCGGATTTCCTCAGCCATTTTTATTATTTCTATCAGTTGATTGTTCACATCATGAGTGCGTACTAAATGAGCTCCATTAAAGACAGCTATTGCTGTTGCAGAAAGAGTTCCATTAAGTCTGTCCCTTGGATCGGGGATATTTAGCGTAGTACCAATAAAAGACTTTCTAGATATCGCTATCAATATAGCTTTGTTTAACTTTTTAAGTTTTTGGAGGTTTCCTATTATTTTTAAGTCATAAGTATGTACTTTTTCCTCGATCCAATGACCAATTCCTGGGTCTAGAATAATTTGATCTTCATCAAAATCTTTCTTCTTCAAGATTTTGATAGTATTATCAAACTCTTTAATAATTTCATCAATAGTACATAGATCTCCAGGCACTTTCTTTGAAGCCATTAAAACAATTGGTAATTTATTGGCAACAATGAATTCTATTAAAGAGGGATCGGTTTTTAAACAACTTACATCATTGATTATAATCTTTTTATTACTTTTTTTAGCAATATCTAGTGCCGCTTTAGCAACTTGTCGATATTGTGTGTCTATTGAGAGGATTATGTTATTTTCAATGACTTCACATACAACTTCTAAAGCATTTTTAATCCGATTAACCTCTTCTTCTATGCTAATTTTCTCAGACCATGGTGCGGTAGAACGTCCACCAATATCTAAAATTTTAGCTCCATTTTTTACCATTTCAATTGCTGCGTTCTTTATTTCTTCTGAACTTTTATAAACAGAGCCTTCATAAAACGATTCTGGACTCAAATTGATAACTCCCATTATAATAGTTGGAAAATTATCACCAATTTCTAAAATGTTGAATAAGTTGGTGTAAATATTATTCATGTTTTATCACAAAAATGAAAAATATATATCAAATAAGTATTATTCTATTATTTGCCATGGAATTATTTTCTATAAAGCTTCCTCTCATCAAAAAAAATGATCCCCTATTAAAAATACTTGTTCAAACAATCAAGGAACAGAAAAAATCCTTGATTGAGGGAGATATCATTGTTATTGCTGAAAAAGTGATTGCTACTTCACAAGGAAGAGTTATAGAGTTGTCTAAGGTTAAAAATATCTCACAAGAAGCTAAAGATCTAGCTAAAGAATATGATATGGATGAAAGGTACGTAGAATTGATATTACGAGAAGCTTCTATGATTCTAGGTGGTATGAGGCATGTTATATTAGCAAAAGTTAACGATTTTCTCATAGCAAATGCAGGAATCGATCAATCAAATGCAGGAATTGGAAATGTTGTTCTCCTACCAAAGGACTTGAAAGTAGTTGTGTGGGATTATTGGAAAAAGTTAAGAAAGGAGTTTGGAATAGAAAATCTGGGAGTAATTATCGCTGATTCAAGGGTACAGCCTCTTCGAAAAGGGACTATTGGAATAGCAATAGCTACAGCAGGTTTTGAACCTGTAGAAGATCTACGTGGGTATCCTGATCTTTTTAATAGACCTATGGAAATTACTATGAGAGCAATAGCTGATGACCTTGCAAGTAGTGCTCAATTTCTTTTAAGTGAAGCAAATCAACAGACTCCTGTGGTAATTATTAGGGGGACTAAAGTTGAGTTCACTGAAAATCCAATTACTACACCGGAAATGCCTCCAGAGGAATGCCTTTATATGAATATCTTCTCAAAATATCTTCTTAAAAAACAAAAGAAGGATAATTCATAGAAATATATAAAATAATCCTTGCTCGTGAAATAAAATGGATAATCTCTTTCGATTAAAAAGAAATCAAGTTAAACGTGCTGCTAAAATCCTCGCTAGAGCTTTCGAAAACGATCCATTACATGTGGCTTATTTTCCAGATCCATCTATACGAGTTGAAAAGAATTATCACTTAATGAAATTTGGCCTTCGATATTACATGAGAGTTGGTGAAGTCTACACTACCTCATCAAATTTTGAAGGTTTTGCTCTGTGGCAATTTAAGAAATCGAAAGAAGAGGAACAAGATAAACCTAGAAGTTTGTTTGTAGATTGGTTTTCTTTTAGATTAGAAAAAGCTTTAGGCGAAGCAGTGGAAAAAGTATATTCAATTTATGATTATATCCTTTCAATACAATATGAACTTGTACCTTTTCCTCATTGGTATTTCTTTATTATTGGTGTAGATCCAAATTTTCAGGGGAAAGGATATGCAAGCAGATTGATATCTCCTATGCTTGCTCGCATTGATAAAGAGCAATTAGGATGCTATCTCGACACTAATAGTGAAAATAATGTAGCTATATATCAACATTTTGGTTTTAAAATCTTGAAACAATATCAAATCCCTGGAACTAATGTTATAAATTGGTCAATGTTTAGAGAAAATCGTCCGTAATTTGGTCAATAAACTTATATTTTATTAAGGTACTTGACAAATGAAAATTTGACGTCTTGAGTCTGAATTAAATGGTGTTTGATCAAAATCTCCATATTTATTGCTAATTTTAAATCCATTGTATTTGAGAATAGCATCTAATTCTTGAGGGAAAAATATTCTCAATTTTAATTTATTTTCAATTATTTTGTCTGCTATAGAATATGACAACTGAATTTCGTTGATTTGAGTAGCTTTATCATATTTATTACTTTCATTTACAATAACTAAACCTTTACCATCTGGATCTTCATATTTCGCATTTATGTAAGTTGTTGAGGGATCTCTTGTTAGTATGTTTAAGTTTGGATTAAAAGCATCAAATATAAAAGCTGCCTTAGGATTAAGATGCTTTTTTATGCGTGATAAACATTTTTCAACCCAATCCAATTCCAAAAACCAATTAAATGCACAGCCTGGCATTAAAATCAAATTGAATTTTTTTTTTAGATCTAAATCAGTCATGTCTGCTTCAATCCATTCGATTTCTAATCCCAATTCTTTTGATTTGCGTTTTGCTTCTTTTAGCATTGACTGTAAAAGATCTAATCCTGTTATTGACAATCCTTCTTTTGCTATAGGTAATGTAACCCTTCCTGTACCGCATGCTAATTCTAGGATTGGTTCTCCGTATTCAATAGCTTTTTGTAAATAGAAAGGTACATCTTCTTGTCTATTACGAGTTTCCATCTTTTTATCATAATGTCGACCATCAAGATATTCTAACACATTTATTGGATTTCTCATATTAACCCTAATTGTATTAATTTAAATTTTTAGTGGTAGTATTATTAACTTCTTTTTTATTGTTTATTTCCCTCTTTTTATTTCTAATTATTCTGAATTGATTACCGACAAATCCACCAATTCCTCCACATAAAAGACACAATAAGATATATAAGTTTAAAGGAAAATAATCAAATGCAAAAAAAATATGTTTTTGAAGAATAGGATGACTGAGAAGTGAAATAAAGTTACCTACTATACCACTTAATATACCTCTTATTGTTTCTTCATTAACGAATCCCGCGATTATTCCAGTTGCAAAACCAGTTATCATCAATCCAATATATAGATAAAAGTAGTATAAATTATAGAACAAAATCAAAAAAAGCTGTTGAAATATTTGGAAAAATAATATAGAAAGTAGAAGACTAAATATCAATTCAATATTTGGATTATGTTTGTATTGTTTCTGATCCATATGATCGCAAATCTAAATTCTTCAACACAAATTTAATTATATTTTAAAGGTTATGTTAGAACTTTTTATAGTTTAAGGTTTGAAGTTTCAAAAATATAGATATTAAGATCAATAGAGAATCAGTTAGATTTTTTTGAAATCCATGATATTCAAGGTTATACTAATCATTAAAATTTCGTTATTACAATGAATGAAAAGAAATATCTAACAATTAAAGAAACTCTTAAGGTAGGTTCTGCTGATGTAAATCTAAGAGGATGGGTATATCGAGAAAGGAAATCGAATAAATTTATATTTATTGTATTGAGAGATGAATCAGACATAATCCAATGTGTTATATCAAAATCCAAAAATCCAGTAGTCTTTGAGGAGGCTGAAAAATTAACAATTGAATCTTCATTAAAATTATCAGGTACACTAAAGAAAGATGATAGAGCACCTACTGGGTATGAAGTTTCAGTATCGGAGTTAGAAATTATGCAAATAGCTGAACCTTTTCCAATAACAGAACATCAATCTCCTGAACTGCTTTATGATAATAGACATCTTTGGATAAGATCACGCAAATTAAATGCAATTTTAAAAATCCGGCATACTGTTGTTGGAGCTATACATGAATTTTTTAGAAGCAATGGATATTACGAATTTGATGCTCCTATATTCCAACCTAGTCAGTCTGAAGGAGGTGCTACCTTATTTGAGGTTAAATATTTTGATGATATTACATATCTTAGCCAAACTTGGCAATTATATGCTGAAGCGGGAATTTTTTCCTTAGGTAAAATTTATAATATGGGGCCTACATTTAGAGCAGAAAAATCAAAAACTTCAAGACATTTATCAGAATTTTGGATGGCTGAAATGGAAGCCGCCTGGATGAAACTAGATGAAGTAACTGAAGTAGCGAAGGATGAAATTAGGTTTATTGTAAAAAAAGTATTAAAGGATAATAAAAAAGAATTAGAAATATTAGAAAGAGATATTAGTTTGCTTGAACATTACGCAGAAGCAGAATATCCTACGATAAAATATTCAGAAGCTTTAGAAATTCTTAATTCTAAATATAAAATGAATGTATCTTGGGGTAAGGATTTGAGGACTCTAGAAGAAGCAAAAATTGCAGACCACTTTAAAGTTCCTGTTGTAGTAACACACTATCCAACAGAAATTATGGGGTTTTATAAACCGCCAAGCGGTGAAAATCCTAAAGAAGCTTTATGTTTTGATATGTTAGCGCCTGAAGGTTATTGTGAAATTGTTGGTGGCTCAGAACGAAGCTTATTGGTTGATGATATGATAAAAAGATTAGAAAAAGATGGCGAAGATCCAAAAAATTACGATTGGTATTTTGAACTAAGAAAGTATGGCAGTGTACCACACTCTGGATATGGTGTTGGTGTTGAACGAGTGGTTATGTGGTTATGTGGAATAGATAATATTAAAGATGCCATTCCGTTTCCAAGAACTATGCTTAGGAAAGCTCCTTAAAGATTTTTTTAACCTAAATTATAATTCTCTATAAAATATTATTCTAACTAATTTGAAATGAAATTACCTGATATCAAGATTGTTAAAAAATGGTTAGAGGACGGAAAAGTTAAAAATCCTGGACCTTGGGTAAAACATAGTGAAGTTGTTGCAATTGCAGCGAAAATGATTGCTGGATATATAGATAATCTTGATCAAGAACAAGCATATATTATGGGTTTAATTCATGATATTGGAAGGATAGCTGGAAAGACAAAGGAGAGACATACTATTGATGGTTTCAACTTTTTGAAAGAAAAAGGTTACGAAGACTTAGCCAGGATTTGTATTACTCATTGTTTTCCTAATAAAGATATTAATGCTAATATAGCAATATGGGATTGTGATGAAAGTGAACTAGATTTCATCAAAAATTTCTTAAGGAAATGCAAATATAATGATTATGATAGATTAATCCAATTATGCGATTGCATTTCGATGGAAGATAAATATGTTTTAATTGAAAAACGCTTAATTGATGTAGCATTGCGTTATAATTTAATTGAACAAGTTCCTCTTAGTGTTCCTATATTAAAAAAATGGCAGAAGTACTTGAAAATAAAACAGGATTTTGATAAACTAATCGGAAAACCAATATATAGTCTTTTACCTAATGTAATAGAAAATTCTTTTGGTTTTAACATCTAAAATTTAATATAATCCATAAAATAATTTATATATCCGTTAAACTTTTGATAAAGCAATATTTACATAATAAATATTTCTAAATGAATGCTTAGATCTTATGAAACTCTATGAATACATGGCGTATGAACTAATTGAAAAGATAAAGATCAAAGAATTATCAATTCTAGAATTAATTTCATCTTGCTATGAACGTATAGAAGAAATAGAACATTTAGTACATTCATTTATTAATCTATCTAAAGAGGAAGCTTTTAAGAAAGCCAAAAAGTATGATGATAATTTAAAAAAAGGCAAAAAAATAGGAAGACTCTATGGATTACCTTTAGCTAATAAGGATCTTATTTGTATTAAAGATTTTTTAACAACATGCGGTTCCAAAATATTAGAAGGATTTCATCCTCCTTATAATGCTTACGTAATTAAACGCCTAGTTGAAGAAGAAGGAGCTATACATATTGGTAACACTAATATGGATGAATTTGCGATGGGAAGTTCAACAGAAAATAGTTGTTACGGACCAACTCGTAATCCATGGGATCTCTTAAGAGTTCCTGGAGGTTCGAGTGGCGGTTCAGGAGCATGCATAGCCTCAGGACAAGCAATATTAGCATTAGGAAGTGATACTGGGGGAAGTATTCGTTGTCCAGCAGCTTTTTGTGGAGTTGTAGGATTAAAACCTACATATGGGAGAGTTTCAAGATATGGATTAATTGCATTTGCCAATTCATTGGATCAGATTGGTTCAATTACTAAGTGTGTTTATGATTCAGCATTAATGCTTGAAATTATATCAGGAAAAGATCAACTCGATTCCACTTCGGTTGATGTTAAAATAGATAATTATACCGAGGAGTTAAAGAATTCAATAGATAAAAAGATTTTAGGTATACCAAAGGAATTCTTTGGAGAAGGAATTGATCCCGAAGTTAAGAAAGCTGTAAGAAGTTCAATCCACAAATTAGAGAGTTTAGGTGTGAAGTTAGTTGACATTTCAATCCCTCATCTTGAATATTCAGTAGCAACCTACTACTTGATCTGCATGAGTGAAGCAAGTTCAAATCTAGCTAGGTTTGATGGATTGCGTTATGGTAAAATGACTAAGAATTTCTCTGGAGATGTTTATGATGTCTTTGGTAGAACTAGGGCAGAAGGTTTTGGACCAGAAGTACGGAGAAGGATAATTTTAGGTACATATGCCTTATCTGCAGGATATTTTGATATGTTCTATATTAAAGCTTTGAAAGCTAGAACTCTGATAAAAAAGGATTTTATTGACGCATTTAAAAAATGCGATTCTATTGTTTGTCCTACAATGCCATCAACGGCATTTAAAATTGGAGAATTAATAGATGATCCTTTACAGATGTATGCTGCTGACATTTTGACGTGTCCTGTTAATTTAGCAGGTTTACCTGCATTATCTATCCCTTGCGGATTCGATAGTAAAAATCTACCTATAGGTTTTCAAATTATAGGAAATTATTTTGATGAAAAAGGAATTCTAAATATTGGTTATCAACTAGAACAAGGACTTAATATTTATAGAAAAGTAGCTCCAGTTAAAAAAGGGGGTAATTGAATTGGATTATCAAAATAATGAAGTAATTATAGG
>JBHLNK010000107.1:0-9742 GCA_048941625.1 Promethearchaeota archaeon
GTCTTTATATATGATATAACTAAAAAGACTATTTTCATTGCTAGCAGAATCATTTGCATAGAAATGAATTAGAAAAGATACTTCATCTGGTAAGGTATTCCAGATCACTGAATCGAAAGGCTCAGAAATTCCATTTACAAGCATAACTTTTGTCCCTCCAACTATGTACCAAACTGATTCAAAATTAGTATCTGATACTGTTACCTGAATGTCAGGTAGAGAATTCCAGTAAGAACTGTTGGCTGGGGCATTGATTACTACTATAGGTGCTAAAGTGTCTTTATATATGATATAACTAAAAAGACTATTTTCATTGCTAGCAGAATCATTTGCATAGAAATGAATTAGAAAAGGTGCTTCATCTGGTAAGGTATTCCAGATCACTGAATTGAAAGGTTCAGAAATTCCATTTGTAAGCAAAACTTTTGTCCCTCCAACTATATACCAAACTGAATCAAAATTAGCATCTGATACTGTTACCTGAATGTCAGGCGGTAAATTCCAATATGTATTATTGATTTGTGAATTTATAAAAACTATAGGTGTCATTGTGTCTTTGATTAGTGTTAAGAAATAAATATTATTTATAAGCCCAAAACTATCATTAGCATAAATATAAATTTGAAATTCACCTTGATCCAAGTTATTCCATATAGTATCATCAAGTACTTGAATAGTATTATTCAAAATAGGTACATTTGTAGTCCAACCAAAAGAAGATGAATAAATTTTATACCAAGCTTTATCAAATTGAAGATCAAAAATTGTTAGGTGTATATTGGGAGGAAAATTATAAAAAGTAAGATTATTCGGTGAATTAATAAAAATTATTGGAGCATTTGTATCTTTATATAAAGTTAATATAATCTGACTAATATTATCAAAAATATCACTACACCAAATTATTATTTGAAATTCTCCTTGATCAAGTCCATTCCAAATGTCGTTCCTAAGATCCTCCTTAGTATTATTTAGTAAGATCTCAGGTGAGTAACCTGAGACACTGTACCAAATATCTCCTTCAAAATTTAAATCATAAACAGATATATTTATAGACGGAGCCACATTCCAAAATGAGTTTTTCTCAGGTGAATTAACTATAATAATCGGTGCTAGTGTGTCTTTAAACAGAGTTATGATGGTACAATTAAGATTGTGAGCATAATCAATAGCGTAGCAATATATTTTAAACTCTCCTTGTGGTAAATTATTCCATATTGACTGATTAAGTAATTCTTCTTGATTATTCGTTAGCGTAATATTGATCGTTCCTACACTATACCACACATCTTTTAAGTTTGGATCAAATACTGATAAATTAATAGTAGGACAAGTATTCACCCATATATTATCGCTTGGAGAATTTACAAGAATTAATGGAGATATCACATCTTTTCTCACCAATATCTCATCGTACCCAATGTTGTTTACCACGTCATTTATATAGAATTTAATGTTAACCGTTCCATTTTCAACTAAATTCCATGCTGATTTATTAATTGTAACTGTTGTTCCTTGAAATGTATAGTTAGTTATACCATTATCCAACGAATACCAAGTCATATTAATATCAATACCCTCTTTAATAATAGTGAAACTAGGAGGATTAGCACCAAATAGTTCATTTTCATCAGGTGAAATAATAGAAATGATAGGTTCTGTAATGTCTTTTTGAATTATAATCTCAGTAAAGTTTATATTACCTAAAATATCCTTTGCATAAAATTTAATTATAACATTTCCATCTCCAAATGAATTCCATGCTGTTTGATTTATAACGCCTGTCGTTTCTAGTATACTATAGTTTTTGGCTTCATTATCTAATGTATACCACATTTGATCTATAAATTTATCATCTATTGATAAGTTGTATTCTGGAGAACTTCTTCCAAATAAATCATTGTCATGAGGATAATAAATTGAGATTCTGGGAGCTAGAACATCTTTATATAGATTAAGATAAGAAATATTATTCATATTTCCGGCTGAATCATTAGCATAGAAATAAACTATAAATGAATATTCATCTGGTAAATTAGTCCATATTGATGAATCAAGATAATCAATAATTCCATTCTCTAGCATAATAATAGTTCCATTAACAACATACCAAACCTTATCAAAATAACTATCTGAAACGGTTATTTGAATTTGGGGTGGGGAATTCCAATAAGTATTATTTCCCGGAATGTTAATTTCTAGAACAGGAATAACTATATCTTTATAAAGTATTAGCTTATAACTATCATTTACATACCCGAACGTATCATTTGCAAAAATATTAATTATAAATTCTTGCTCATCTAATAAATCATACCATATTTCTGAATCGAGTAATTGAGAGATACCATTTGTCAATATTATTTTTTTTCCTTGAACTACATACCAAAGACTATCAAAATTAGGATCACTTACGATTATATGAATTTGTGGTTCAATGCTCCAATAAGAGGTATTATGAGGTAAAATTATTTGTATTCGTGGTGCTAATGTATCTTTATATAAAGTTAAAATTTGAATATTGCTAATTTGATCCAAGTTATCAATTGCCCAAATATGAATTTCAAATTGTCCATTTTCTAATGAATTCCAGATATTTATATCTAGTGCTTGCTCTGTATTGTTATCTAATATTCTTTGATAGGTTCCTACTCTATACCAGATATCATCAAGATTAAGATCAATTGCAGAAACAGAAATTATTGGTTGAGTATTCCAATAAGAGTTATTGAAAGGAGAATTTATAATGAGAATTGGGGGTTTCGTATCAAGTCCTATTGTATCAGAGAATATAGCTGTTATTCCAACATTATCCTTAATTTCATAATATACCGTTTTAAAACCATCTCCAACTGGTAATATCCAAGCTCGAGTAGTGCTTGCAGGTTCCCAGGTAGTCCACATAACTGAATCATTACTATAACGGACTTCTTTCACTCCTGATGAGATGTCATCAAATGTTAAAAAAAGCATTACATCAGTAGTTTTAGTCCACATATCACCATTATTGATATTAATTGACCCATTAGGACTAGTATTATCCAAATTAATTGTGTCGATAAATTGACTAATAATACCTGCATTATCTTTTATTTCATAATATACTATTTTAATACCATCCCCTGAGGACAATATCCAAGCTAAAGTCGCACTAGGAAGTTCCCATACCGTCCAAGTAATATTATCATTACTATAACGCACCTCTAACATACCAGAAAGATTATCATCATAGATCAATGACAGCATTACACTAGTAGAGTTTGTCCAATCATCCCCATCATTTATCAAAATGGAACCAGTGGGCGCTGTAGTATCTAATCCAATTGTATCGTTGAATTGAGAAATGATTCCCATATTATCTTTTATTTCATAATACACTGTTTTAATACCATCCCCTGAGAACAATGTCCAAGCCCGAGTCGCACTTGGAAGTTCCCAAGCTGTCCAAGTAATATTATCATTGCTATAACGCACCTCTAACACGCCAGAAATATTATCCTCATAGGTCAATGACAGCATTACACTAGTAGAGTTTGTCCAATCATCCCCATCATTTATCAAAATGGAACCAGTAGGTGCTGTGGTATCAAGATCAATACTATCGATGAATTTAGATATTAATCCAGCTTTATCCTTTATTTCAAAATATACCGTTTTTATGCCATCTCCAGCTGATAAAAACCAAGCTTTTGTAGCATTTGGTGTTTCCCAAGAAGTCCAATTAATGTTATCATTACTAAACCGCACCTCTAACACGCCCGAAGTGCCATCATTATAGGTTAATGACAGTACTACACTAGTAGAGTTTGCCCATTCATCCCCATTATTAATAGTAATAGATCCAGTAGGATAGACAGTATCCAGTTCGATAGTAGCGTTGAATTGAGAAATAAATCCCACATTATCTTTAATTTCATAATACACTGTTTTGTTACCATCCCCTGAGAACAATGTCCAAGCTAAAGTCGAACTTGGAAGTTCCCAAGCCGTCCAAGTAATATTATCATTGCTATAACGCACTTCTAACACGCCAGAAATATTATCCTCATAGGTCAATGACAACATTACACTAGTAGAATTTGTCCAATTATCCCCATCATTTATCAAAATAGAACCGGTAGGTGCCGTGGTGTCAAGCTCAATAATATCAAAGAATTGATTAATGAAACCTAAATTATCCTTTACTTCATAATATACCGTTTTTATGCCATCTCCAGCTGATAAAAACCAAGCTCTCGTGGCATTTGGTGTTTCCCAAGCCGTCCAAGTAATATTATTGTTGCTATAACGCACTTCTAACACGCCCGAAATATTATCCTCATAGGTCAATGACAGCATTACACTAGTAGAATTTGTCCAATCATCCCCATCATTTATCAAAATAGAACCGGTAGGTGCCGTGGTATCAAGCTCAATAATATCAAAGAATTGATTAATGAAACCTATATTATCCTTTACTTCATAATATACCGTTTTTATGCCATCTCCAGCTGATAAAAACCAAGCTCTCGTGGCATTTGGTGTTTCCCAAGCCGTCCAAGTAATATTATCATTGCTATAACGCACTTCTAACACACCAGAAATACTATCCTCATAGGTCAATGACAGCATTACACTAGTTGAGTTTGTCCAATCATCCCCATCATTTATCAAAATGGAACCAGTAGGTGCTGTGGTATCAAGATCAATAGTATCAAAGAATTGATTAATGAAACATAAATTATCCTTTACTTCATAATATACCGTTTTTATGCCATCTCCAGCTGATAAAAACCAAGCTCTCGTGGCATTTGGTGTTTCCCAAGCTGTCCAAATAACATTATCATTGCTATAACGCACCTCTAACACGCCAGAAATACTATCCTCATAGGACAATGACAGCATTACATTAGTAGAATTTGTCCATTCATCTCCACTATTAATATTAATAGAACCTGTAGGAGGTGTAGTGTCTAAACCAATTGTATCGATGAATTGACTAATATAAGCAACATTATCTTTTATCTCGTAGTACACTGTTTTAATACCTTCCCCTGAAGACAAGTTCCACGCTCGAGTTGCACTAGCATCCTCCCAAGCCGTCCAATTAAGATTACCATTGCTATACCGTACCTCTAATACTCCAGAAGTGACATCGTTATAGTTCAGTGATAGTATTACATTAGTAGTATTGGTCCATAAATCCCCATTATTAATAATAATGGAACCAGTTGGAGAAATAGTATCTTTAACAACTTGTATTGGTTTAAATTCTTGGTTACCTACAGTATCATTACTGAAAAAATTGATGTCAATATTTCCATCAGGTTGGATATTCCATGCGTTATATTCTATAGAACCATTATCTTCGAAAAAGTGTTTAGTAGTATTTAGATTTAAAGTATACCAACATTTACTCAAATGTGGTTCAATAACTTTAATTATAAAATTCGGGGGTGTGGAGTTAAAGAAACCTCCTGTTGGGTAAATAATCTCAAGATCAGGATCCTTAACATCGATTCTAAGGATTGTATCTGTATATCCAATTTCACCAACAGAGTCGTTCACATAGAATCTAATGGTAACAGTTCCATTAGTTAAATCATCCCATAAATTTTGGTCGAAAGTATCATTAATCACTTCATTTAAAACACCATTTAATTCTTTTGGGTTAGATTTTTTACCATTATTTAAGAATTCATACCACGTGAAATTACCTGGTTCTCCAGTTATAGAGATAGAATAGTTTGGGGCTACTTTTCCAAATAAAGAATAATTATTAGGTAATTGAACTGAAATATTAGGAGCTGTTGCTGTTTTAAGAATAGGTTTTTTAGTGGACTCATTGGTAGTAATATTATCAATTATAATGTCATAAATAGCCTCTGAAGAAAATGAACAAATTAATATAAAACAAATAAGTAATCTCGATAAAATTAGAAGAATTTTATTTTTTTTGTTACATTTTAAAAATTTAAATCGAAGGGATTCAGTTTTTCTAGACATTTAATTTTTTAATGGTTATATGTTTGTATTCTATTCAATTATGGAGGATTTCGCTACTAATATGATTATTTTTGATTGAAGAATTTATATCAATATTAATACTACATTAATAAACAAATTTTGATTATCACAAACTTCTTATATATTTTATCCTATGTGCCAGTTTGTCATGTGAAAAAAATTAATTTCTATATGATAACAATATATGGAATTGTAAGAATTAATACGATTATTTTATCTAAATCATCTACAGAATTGATGATTTATTCCTTGTCTAAAAATTTTAGAAGATTAAACTTCTGTATTACTATTCTAAGACGGAATCAATATACTTAGCCAATAAAAATTCATAAATTATTATCTTAAAAAATAATTAATATTTAAAAAATGAAGTTTTCATTATTAATTAATTGCTTAGCTGAGCCATTTTTATAAGTGACACTAATTGCTGGATTATAGAACAAGAAATCTCTATGAGTAATTGATCTATTCTTACCTCCACTCATTTGCTCATTATTACCAAATGCGATATGAGCTGTATTTAATGCCTTTTCATCTTCAAGTAAAATACCACTTAGTTTAGCTCCAGGATTTAAACCAATTCCGAATTCACCAATAACTCTAGCTTCTTCATCTAAACTAGTTAATTCTTCAATTCTTTTTAGTAAATCATTATCCTCACATTCAAAATTCGTTATTTTACCATTCTTTACTGTAATTTTTAAAGGTTTTTTTACTCTGCCTATATCTCCTATAGAACCATCACATATGATAATTCCATTTGCATCAGTTTCAACAGGACCACACCAAATTTCACCGCAAGGCAGATTAGCAAACAATGGTTCTTTTGTAATTTTAACATCAGTGGAAAATCCTCGATTTTCAATATTTAGAATAATATCTGTACCTCCAGGAGCTTTAACATGGAGTTGTTTAGTGTTATTAAAATATTTCATTATCCTATTAGCATTTTTTATCATTTTTTTATAATCTATGTTCATAGGTCCATGAATTAGCATCGATTTAGTGATACTAGGTCCATGACCTAATCTAATTGATCTCGTATCAGTGATCAACTTAACCAGTTTCGCTCGAAAAGGTGTTTCTTCCGCTATACCTCTAAATGCATTAATAACAATTGAATGATTCAATATTAGTTGCTTCAATTCTAGTGGAATCTCTGTCATGGGACGCATTTTTTCAGATAAGAAATGAGTTTGGGCTGAGCATCCAAACTCAATTGCTGCATTGTAAAATGCTTCTCCAACGTCTTGTGTTGTATTATCAGTAATAACCAAGACTTGATCTTCATTAATGAGGTTCATAACGTGAATCATTGCATTTTTAGCAGAACTAATCATTTTTTGGACTTCATCCATAGAAAGACGCCTTAAAAAATATCTAGTATTTACTTATTATACTGATATTGGATATTATGTTCTATCTAAAATATAGTTTTATAAAAGAAATTAAATCTTTCCTAAATTTTATCATTATTTTCTTTTTGCCTCCAATGCACAAGATTCATCAATAAAGGATTAAGTTTAATTGCCCCTTCTTTTGGGCATTCTGTGACGCAACAACCACAGTACCAGCATTCTCCAGGAAAAATTGTTAAAGGAGGTTTGCCTTTTTCAGGATTTGGAGCAAAAATATCGACTTGGCATACTTCTATACATCGATTGCATCCAATACATAAATCGGGGTTAAAAGTAATTGGTTTGGAAATTCCTTGTTCTGGAATTACATATAATTTCTTCTTCATTATCAATTTCCTCCTTCTAAATAAGTTTTATTATGAAATTCATAATTTTGTTTAAGATTACTATAATAATCAAGAGGGATTTCACCGATCTTAACTTCATTATTCTCAAGTTTTACAGTAATAAATTTATGCCATTCAGGAGGATCTATTTCTGGGAAATCAGATCTTATAAAGTGTAGATGTTTAGAACTTGCTTTTCTTGCTAAGGAAGAATAAATTATTACTTTTGCATTTGTAAGAATATTTAAAACTTCAAGAGATCGGATAAGTTCATGAGGATTTGGAGCATATAATTGTGTTTCTTCATTTTTTTCCATGTCTTCTAATAATTTTAATCCAATGCTTAAAAGTTCTTTGCTTTTAGTTTCCCCGCAATAATTTTGCATAATCCTTGCTATGTGCATATTGAATTCTTTCCATCCAATTCCATTAGAACGATTCACAATTGTATAAATGCGGTTCTTTTCAGCTTTAATTTGGTGATGATCTAAAATTGGTTCTGAGCATTTTACTGTATAATCAGTTGCATGTCTCCCGGCATAAAATCCTGTAGCAGCAGCATGTCCATTACAATCAGCAGCAAATAGTTGATCTCCAGCAGCATACAATCCTTCAAGATTTGTTTTAAGCTCCCAATCATTTAAAATCCCTCCAGGAAGTCCGAATAATTGTCGTTCTCTCGGAAGAAAAGATGCTGATGTCCATCCTTCGCCATAACTTTGGAGCATGTGCTTCTCAGGATCAAATCCTGCTTCATTATATTCTTGTAATATCGGAATTTTTGATTTCCCTTCTTCTCCAACCATTAAACCCCAGATTGCCTTCCTCTCGAATTCGGGCATACTTGATAAATCAGCAAAGAATGGTAACTTATACCCTTCTTCTAAAAGTTTATCAATAGGAACAGTGTCAGGTCCCTGAAATTCATATAAATGAAAATCAGATTCTCCTCCTCCTTTTAAAAACAATTTTTGTCCTGGAGCAGGATAATATCTTTGAGAAACATTTTCAAGAATATTGCCATCTCGGTCAATCCACGGGATCTCTCTTCCATTAGCATCAAACATAGAACATGCATACCACGTATTATGGGTATTTCCTGTGCCATAGGGAGGAAAGCTACGTTCTCCAGACCATTGTCCTCTGATTGTACGTTCCATCAATGTGAACTCTACTCCGACCCTCCAACCCATCGCATGACCGTCTCCTACACACTGAGGCGGTCTGAATTCAGAAATACCAGGAAATCCTGGAGAAAAGAGCCATATTCGAGTTGGTCGAGACATACAGAGTATAGTAGCTTTAGCTTTAAATATGTTAAATTCTCCTGTTCTAGTGTTTATTCCTGTTGCTCCAACGATTCTAGCACCTTGCTTACCTCCTTCTGTTAATAGGCTTGATGCCATTGTTCTATCATAAATTTCTACGCCTAAGCGCTTACATTCTTTATAAAGTGCAGGTTTAAACGTCGTACCCCATACACGTAAAGTAAATCTATTTTTATAATCATAAGCAAATAAGAATTTGGTTTGTTCATCTCTAAATTCTGCACCCTTAAACTCATCCTCTGTGTCTCTAATTTTTCCACCCATTTTCTCTAAGTCCAAAAGCCTATCATAACCTTCCCTACACTCGATATAATGTGAAATTCCATTATTGTAGCCATAATGATCTTTTATCATTGCCAAAGTTAGTTCTTCGGGACTTACTCGCGAGCAAGGGTTTGTTGCTGCTGATTCCCAGTGATCACATCCCGATCCACCTGCTCCACTCCTGATTGATGCTCCTTTTTCAACGAGTATTACTTTTGCTCCTTTTCTTGCAGCGGCTATTGCTGCCCAACAACCTGCAATTCCTCCTCCTAAAACTAATACATCTGAGCTGGCTTCTTTCTCTGAATCCCATTCCACAGGATATGGCCATTCTAGTTTGGTAAAAGTATGATTTTGCATTTAGTATTATCACCCTACTTAATTATTCTTTAGCTATTGT
>JBHLNK010000026.1:0-40397 GCA_048941625.1 Promethearchaeota archaeon
AAAGTTATGCTTACAAATGGAATTTCTGAACCTTTCAATTCAGTGATCTGGAATAATCTACTAGATGAAACTTCTTTTCTAATTCATTTCTATGCAAATGATTCCGCTAATAATGAAAATAGTCTTTTTAGCTACATCATATATAAAGATACTTTAGCACCTATTGTAGTAATCAATGCCCCAGCTAATAGTTCTTACTGGAACTCGGAACCAACTTTAAACATAGCGGTTTTCGATTCAAATTTTCTTTCAATGAGTTATTCAGTAATGGATTTTTCTCCAATTATATTATTAAATAATACCAATAAGCTATTTAATAGCTATATATGGTCTATATTATCCGAAGATGAGTTCTTTATAAAAATTTCAGCAATTGACAAACTTGGTAATATAAATTCTATCAATTTAACTTTATATAAAGACACTACCAAACCAGAAATAACTATTAATTTTCCCCACCAAAATGAACTTTTTGGAACTAAAGCACCTCCTTTTAACATTTCTGTTCTTGAAAAGAATTTAGACTCTTTTTGGTATACTTTAATAGGTGACAATGTAAATATAAGTTTTACAGATTTCACAGGATCTATTAATCAAACTGCCTGGGAACGATTCGATAATGGGACTGTAACTATTAGATTTTATACGAATGATACTGCTGGGAATCTTGCTTATCAGGATATAACCTTAAGGAAAGATATTTATGCTCCAGTTATAATTATAACTTATCCTGGAAATAATCAATTATTTGGTGTTAATTCGCCTAATTTTATGATTTATAAATCAGGACACGAAATTGAAGCAACATGGTACACATTAGACAATGGTCAAAATAATTTTTCTTTTACTGGATTAAATGTTAAAATTAACCAGGATGCATGGGATGATTTTGGATTTGGAACAATTCCTTTAAGAATTTATATTAATAATTCGCTTGGAAAAATAGGAACAGCTGAAATAAACCTTAGAAAAGATCCAAATTCCCCTATAATATATATTAATAATCCCCTTAATCAAACAGCTTTTTCTTCAGCACCACTTATTAACATCACTGTCATTGAACCAAATTTAGACACTGTTTGGTATACTATGGATGATAGTAAAGTAATCTTAGAAAATAATTCACCTCAATATCTTGATAATTTTATTTGGGAAAATCTACCTCAAGGAACATTTATTTTATTATTTTATGCTAATGATACTTTGGGAAATATCAATATACCTATTCAACTTTACTTGTTAAAAGACACAATAGGTCCTAATATAACTATTATAATACCAAATGAAAATCAAAGAGTTGATAGAACCCCACCTTTCTTTGAACTTACGGTTTTTGATGATAATAATGTAGATCTTTGCTGGTATGTTATTAATGACTTGAATATGTCTATATTCTTTACTGGTACAGTAGGTAGAATTAATACTGAACTTTGGGAAACTATTTGGGATAACAAAACCCAAGGTTCTATGATCACTATAAGATTTTATGCAATGGATAAGTTAGGAAATATTAATTATAAAGAGATAAATTTAATAAAATATGAGTCAATGCAACTACCAAAACTCTTCTCTAATCCATTAGGATTTATTTTTTCCACCATAGGACTTGGAATCCTAGTTCCTACAACAATAAAATTAAATAAAAGTCGATATTATCAAAGATTGGATGGCAAAGCAAAGAATAAATTAAAAAAAGTTATAATTGCTGCCTTTCTCTTATTATCTGTTACTACTTTATTTTATATTTTTTAAAACCAATAGAAAATAATTGATTTACATACTCTACTGCTATTATTTAAAATTATTCTTTTGAGTACTTTAAAATAAGTTGTAATTCATAGAAATCTAATTTTTTTCCTAATTTTTGTTTATTTAATGCAATTGCTAATTTCTTTTGTTCTAATTTTTTTAAATTTCTCTTTTTTTTAATGATATGCTTAATATCAGATTTAAGTACCTTTATTGGTTGCTTTTTACTTTTTTCTCTGATTGAAAATTCTTCTAATAATTTTTTTTTATTTAGATTTAGTAATTTTAAGAAAAGTATGAGGAATTGAGATGCATTGCCATTGTCATTTCTCAATTCGATTTCTACTTTCTTCTTAATATTATCAAATTCTCTTACTTCCCTGTACTTTTCAAGCAATTTCTTATGAGTCATTAGTCTTTTATTAGTTAAAATAATCAAATTTTCATAAATTCCCTTTAAATCTTTTTCTAGAGCATCTTTTTTTTTTTTTTTAATATAATAATTACTAACTTGTAAATTTATGATTTGTTTCTTCTCCAGATCAGCTAATACACTAACTTTTTCTTTCTTATTACTCTCTAATGATATAATTTCTTCTATAATTCTATTTTCTTCATCAATATCCAAAATTTGGTTTTCTAGTTTCATTGTCAAATATCTTATTTTATCTTCAATAACCTCAAGAGATCGTTTAGTATAATCAATTGAGATTGAAAGGTTACCATTTAATTTTGGTTTAGTGATTACTTGTAATTGATTTTTAATAGAATCTCTCAAACGTTCATATTCATTTTTTTTTCTTTTCAAATTTGTTAATTTATTGTTATATTTACGTCGTTTATTTGTATAAAATTCTCTTGCTTCATATAATAATTTGTAGATTTCAGAATCAAAACTTTGAAAGCTGAGTATTAAATTCTTGAGTTTAATATTAAACTCATCTCTTTCTAATATAAATTCTTTAACTTCTTTTTTTGCCTTATTGATATACTCACTTATATTATAGTCTTTTTTGTTACTCATCAAATCATATTCTTTTTCTAGTTATCTGTTTGAAGTTTAATTTTATGTGAATATTATTCTAAGTAATTAAGCTCTAATTATTTATATTCATTTCCTTAAATTTAATTATATTTAACAAAATTACTTTATTTAAGATTTAAAGCAATTGGTTAAGTTATAAAAAGATATTAAAAAAAAAGAAGAGATTTTTTATAAAAAATCTCAAAAAGGATTGATATACAATCTTATCAATCTCTTTATTGGGGGGCAACTGACGAAGAAACTTTAATGCTTCATATCGAGAGTTGGAGGATTCCGGAAACACATTATTATGTGGCAGTATTAACTCGAAGCGTTGATATGGTTCACCACATCCGTACCAGTGGGTACTAAAGAAAATATCAACTTCTTTATTTAGATCTGGAGTGCAAGGCACATTCTTTATGAGATTCCAGCCAGCTGGAATGTCTGGGAAGTAATTGCTATCAATATGAATGCAATCACCTACAACATCAAACGTGATATTATAAACAGTATAGCAGCAACCAGAAAGTTCTGGAACTACTGTATGTAATAAGTTAATTCTTCCAATTAATTCTTTAGTCGACTTATCATCATCCCTATCTTGGTAGAATTCTATAGACCAACCATCATAAGGATAATAACCACCAGTGACTTTAATAGCTACCCAGTAGTCTTCCACATCTGAATCAGTTATACAGAGTGGGAGTACAGTCCAATCAGGGAGTTCTTCGCCGATTATTTCAATCTTTCCCTTTTCGGTATCCACATCAAAAAGCTCCTTTCTTTGAGCTACTGTCACGATTTTGTCGTTTCCGGAAGAATTTTCTATCAAGTTTGATGAATAGTTACTATTAATATAGTATTCTTGATGATTCACATTGAGATAGCCCCCCCATCCTAATGCGATCGCAATACAGATAGAAAATACTGATATTACCAGAACCCAAACAATAAATTTAGATTGACGCTGAATTGTCGTATCTATTATCATTGCCCTTTCTTTAATTTGTTACTTAGCAAATCACCTTTTACTGATTGAATTCGCTGATATATATTTTACTACACATATTTATAAAGTTTTTGCATATAGATTTTATCTTAGGAATCTTATAAATGGCATTTAGTAAAAATTCTAATTTCTCACTTTCTTTTTTGTATAATATTATTGATTAAATTTAAAAAAAAAAATTGAATATCTATACATATAGGTAGTAAATTCAATAATAGGTGAAAAATATAACTTCAATAATGCAAATATCTAATAGCCTTGGTAAATCAACGACAGAAAAAATGATAAGTATTGGGATTGACTCAGTTGAAAAATTAGCTTCTGCAAATGTTGAAAACTTATTAGCTATAAATGAAATTGGAATTAAAACTGCTACTAAATATATTGAGTTTGCACAAAAACATCTTGAAAGAATTAAAGCTAGAGAGAAAATTTATGCAATTATTAAAGACGGATTGACTCCAAATGTATCTATAACTGAAGATAAATTAATAACTAAAAAACCAGATTATAAGATTTATGACTCAAAAGTTCCAATAGATTGGATAAAAAAATTAGCTTACTCAAAAATAGAAGATGTATCCAAATTAGAAAAAATGGGAATTCCAGATCCGAAGAGGTATATTGAGATTGCAAAAAAATATCTTGAAGGGATGAGAGTTAATCATACAGCAATAACTCCAACAACAGAACAGATAATTTCAGGTAATTCATCGAAGGAATCTGGATCGAAAAGTAAAATTTTAGATTTTGTAAAATTTGACACTATACAACCTCAGAATAAAAAATTAGTAGATATAATACCACAACAAGAAGATCTAAAACTAGAGAAACCTCAAGTTAAATATAAACCAACTAAGAAACTTACTCCCAAAATGAGTGTAATTAAAAAACCAATTCAAAAAAAGTATGCAGAGATTGAGCAAAAAACATTAGATATCAAGGAGCATCCAATATTAAAACCATTTTTCACTAATCTTACTATGCAAAAGATACGCTTCTTACACTTCAAAATTAAAAAGTTAGAAAAATTACTGGAAAGAAATGATAACTTCTCAATCACAGAGATTAATAATATTATTGATTATATAGCAATTCTAAATGTTAATTATAAAACTCAGAGTCAAATTAAGATTCTTAAAGAATTAGAGATTACTCCTTCATTCTATGACCCCCTAGCGAAAAGAGAAATTAAAATTTGGGATTTGATTTTTGAATGTGCTAGAGTACTTTGGATTGCAGCACAAGCCTATTCTTTCCTTTCTGGCAAATTCGAAAAAGAAAAATTAATGGAGAATGCAATAGTAAGTATGGTAGAATGTAGCAAAATGTTTAAAGCTGCAGCATATTTTAGCGCAGCATGTACTCGACAAGAAGATAAAGGGATTGTATTATCCGTAGATAACCTTGAACTCAATTCTGAAGAATCTCGAATATTTGCTCAAAATTTAGCCACAATTAGTGAAGAAAAGAAAGAAAATTATGCAATGGCAGCTAATTTATCTTCAGGTTTAAGTGCATTAACCAAACGATTAGCATTTCTAAGAAAATATGATAAAAAAAAGGAAAATCACTTTAAAGCACAATTCAATTATGATATGGGACGAGCTTGTCATTTAAAAGCTAAATCTTTACTTAAGTTATCTTCTAAAGATGAAAATATAGGAGAAATTGAAAAAATTCAGAAAAAAGCAAATTTTTACTATTTAAAGGCAGAAGAAATATGGGATTTAATGTTGAATAATGATTTAACAGAGCATGAAACTAAAACAGTAAGAACTAATTTATCAATTGTTAATGAAAACATTATAGAAAATGATGTTGAGTTAATAAGTGAAGAAAAGGCCTTAGAAATACAAGATCCAGAACCTCTAATAATTGTACCTGAAAATTTAGCCCCTTTCATACCAAGAACTACAAATTTTTTGACTCAATCTAGACAAAATGATCTTAATTTTGATGCCTATTTACGCTATAAAAATTTAATGTCGGACGTCTTAATTAATTTCGATAAACTCGAAGAATTACATAATAATAAAGCAGGTATAGGGCGAACCTTAAAACAATTGAAAATATTATATGAAAATAATGATATTGATATAAATACTTTTACCGAACTTTTTGAAAAATACTCAATAAAACTTGAAACAATTCAGAACGCAATACAGCGGTTAAAGAATCCTAGTAAAAAACCAAAGATAAGAGATGAGGAGAAAGAACTGCTGAAATCAATCATGTAATCAAAATTTTTAATCTTTAATAGAACATAATACTGGTGTATATTAATATTTCTAAACTGAAAGATCTTATTAAGAAAATATTATTCTACATATCATTAGGTTTGATAGTTTTATTATTTTTTTTTAACCAAATATTAGCAATAAGTTTGGCTGGCGGTTTTTTTCTTACATATTTAATTCTATACTTAATTGCAATATCATCTAAAAAAAGTCTTCTAAGATTAATTCAGGGGTATTCTATAATAAGTGACATAGAAATTTCTCATAAATTAGAACGCTCTATAGATGAAATCAGAAAGATATTATCATCATTATCTAAAAATCAGAGAAAAAAGAAATGGTTAATAGTATTCTTGAATGAGAGATACATATTTTTAAACGAAGATGGCGTAAAAAATTTCACTTATCTCTATGAACTTGGTTACAATGAAAAAAAAATTTTTGAAAATTTACAAGTAAAAATGAATATAAGATCTAGAGCTGAGGTAAAAGCTATTGAGATGACATTAGCAAATCATAGTAGACTTACAAGCATTAAAAGAACTAAATAAATTTCCGTTCTGGTTAAAAGAATACTTAAAAACTTTGGCTCTTATAACAAAATGTCATTTTAATTTAGTTCAAATAGGGTTTTGATAAAATATGGTAAATTTTTATATTAAACTAGATTTTTCTCAAAATTAAGAGAATCCTCTATTCTAATAGAATCTAAATTTTTATTAAACTAATTCAATTTATACAAAATAATTAAAAAAAAGTTGAAAGTGGTGATAAATTGAGTCCCAGACCAGGAGCAATGCGTCGTCGAGTGGTTCGTAGAGCTGTTCGACGACCTATCAGAAGGAACATAATGAGAGCACGAAGAATATTATGGCGTACCACTAGACGTTTAATATTAGGGACTTCTGTATTATTGATGATAGGAGGTAGTTATGCCGTTTACAAATTAACTCAACGCGACCTTGAAAGAATAGAACAAGAGACTGGAAAATCTGCAGAAAATATGAGTGAGGATGAATTAAAAACAGCAATGAGAAATCTTGGAATTCAAAAAATGGAACTTACATCAGATGACGAAATACAAATTGATAGAGTAGCAAATGAAGCGGAACCAAATAAATTTTGTACTTACTGTGGTGCTCAAATTGACTCTAATGCAAAATATTGTCCTTCTTGTGGACAAAAAATCTAAAATAAATAAATTTTCTTTTTTTTAATAAGATTTTAATTATTTTTATAGTTTATTTTAGGAGAAAAATGCCGGTGGAGGGATTCGAGCCCTCGACCTCCAGATTACATCCAGTCTGACCCATTTTTTCAGTAGGATTATGAGTCTGGTGCTTATTAAGCAATCGAATAAATCAAATGCCTTATAACCAGCTAAGCCACACCGGCGCTTTATGTAAAAAGAGCCCCAAGGGGGCTTATCATATTCGTGTTAACCATCCGAATATTATGATCCCCCGACCTTTGCCTTTTTGCGTAGAATCTTATATTCAATACCAAGGCAACGCTCTACCAACTGAGCTATTGAGGCATCTTTTTTCAAAACCTATGCTATTATCATTTAATTATTACTAAATTAAAAATTTTAGTATTGAATGGACTTTATGAATGGATTAAAGAAAAAAATGCACAAATAATATAATTATTTAATCTAAATTATGAAGTATCCTTAAGATTTGAACCACAATTAGGACAAATTACAACAGATCTCTCAATTCTACTTCCACATTCTCTACATAAAATGAGAAGCTGATCTTCTTTTATTCCATCTAAGTAATTTTTCATTTTTAATTCTAATTGTTTCCTTTTAGTTGGAATGAAGCGAAGTTGATGATAATATGCTAAGATTGTGAACACTATAAGAAATCCCGCTGGAATAAGAGCCAAGAACGCAGTTATGCCACCTGATACTATTGGTAATATAGTAAATGGAACTAAAACTAAATAGATGATAGTAATCATAACTAAGCATCTTGTTGAACTTTTATCTACAAAAGTTTTCATTTCGTCATCTATATTACACTTCTTACACCATTCATGTCTCACATTATGCTTGAATTTTTCAATTTTACATTCAAGACATACTAACTTTCCGCACTTTTGACATTTACCAGACGCATTCACATTAGGATGGTATGCGCACTTTAAATTTGCATCTTCCATTTTACAGCCTTATTTAACGTTGTTGAATTTTGAATAATGAAAACTAGATTTTATTATCCTATAAAATCTTAAGTTAATTGTAAAATATCCTTTTACTCTAATAAATTAAATAAATAAAAAAATATTAATTGAAATTTTATATTAATGCAGTGAATAAGACTCCAAGAGTAATAAATAATTGAGCCATTACGTACGTTGTCATTATTACCAATCTAGCATTTGTAAACTCACCAGCCCATTTATTTACTGCAATCATAGAATCTGAGTAAATAAATGAAATAGAACCGACGTAAACAAAGATAAAGGGTAATCCCGTTAAGCCAAATTCTGCAAATCGTAATAAAGCTACAATGTGCATTAACAGTATAGCGCCCATATAAACTAAAACTGGAATTTTCATATCTCCGGTTTTACCGATAAATCGTGGTACTGTAAATAGTAGTATTAAGATAACTGGACCTAGTAAGAATAATCCCCAAAAATTAAATGCAGCATAGTTTACGATAGACAAGAAAAATGATATAATATAAAAAAGTTGATTAATTAAGAAAGCTCCCATCCCAAATAAAAACCATTTCTCTTGATCTTTCAGCATTAAGAAGATGTCTCCTGCGCAACCACCGATTAACGCAACAACGATTAACCAATCAACCCTTGCAATTGATGCACCCTCAATTACTCCAAATATATAGAATAATATCAACAATGGCATTAAAAGTGGTTTAGTAGCGTACTCAAGCTTTTTATTATCTTTATATTCAGCAAAAATCTCGATACAAACAACAACAAAGAATATTATTAAAAAGATGTATTCAATCATAGTTTTAAACTAAAAAGATGTTTAATTTAATGATATTCTAAAAATTAAAAAAAGTTTAAATAATTTTAGAATCAAGATTAACAGATTTGTGTAATTACTTAAATGTTGTTCTCAAACCATTTATTTTTTATAATTTTAGAAGTTTGATTAATCTCCCATATCCAATATTTAATTGAAGTTTATTATGGAAAGAATTAACATTTCCAAATTCAATTCGAATCTTATCACCGACTTTTACTTGAGATATTTTTATATTCCATAAAACCAAAGTAATTTCTCCAGATTTATCTCGGAGAGTTCCATTTGCTACACTAAGTTCCTTCCCATCCTTTTTAGACTTAACTTTTCTAATGGGATCTATGTTAATAATCACGCCTTCTACAAAAACTCCATTCATCCCATCTTTTAAATCAACTATATTCTGTATAGAAGGAGTTGGTTTTTCTATAGGTCTTTGATACCATATGCCTCTCCAATCCACATCACCATCCCCATCATCCCAACCAATTTGTTTGAATCCCAATTTTTTGTAGAAATGCTTTGTTCTCAGATTCCATTCTGGGGTACCTAATGTCCAAACTACACTGGGATATTTTTTAAAAATTAACTCCATTGCTTTAGTTGCTATTCCTTTGTTATGATATCGTGGATCAACAAAGATTCGTTCCAGAATATGATGTTTAGCATTTCTCGAATTTAGGAATATTCCTCCGACAATTTCCCCTTCATATATAATCTTATAATATGTGAGAATGCTCATAACCCAATTCTGGAACTCTGGTGAATCGTATCCAGGAGGACCTCCAAAAATACCGGAGCCGCTTATCTCAGAATCCGTGTGAAATGCTTCTTTTGATAACTCTGCTAGGATAACCGCATCCTCAGATAAGGCTTTTTCAATTTTAATGTCAGCTTCCGTAAAATCACCTTTCATGATAAGAATATATAGCATAACCTAATTTCTAAAAAAAAGGGTCCTTAGGTTAAGTAATTTTTCAATCTACAGGAATTAAAACTAAATTCAATAATTGTGATTTTACTCTTGGTTTATTTTATTATTAGATTTCAGGAACCCAAGTTAAATTTCTCTTTACTGGAAGCGCCCACCATCTCCCCATAACATTATATCCCATATCATAAATATCTGCGGTGTGAACTGTCGTTACCATATTATGATAAACAGGTGCGTGAACATATAATTCCGCAAAAAGTCGCCATTGAAGATCCCAATAGATTTGATCTCGAGTATTGTCATCTGTTGTTTGTAGTGCTAATGATAAATTGCCTTGTACCCACGGATCATTGACTTGACAAGTATTTGAAACCGATACATTTGAAAATAAGGGTTCAAGAATATTAAATGGATCTAAATAATCGGATCCCTGTTGCTTGAAGTATATCTGAAACTGATCATATCCTCCAGGAATATTACCATACCAATAGAACCGCCACCAGTACCATGCCCAATCAATACCTCCATCTTCAACAGTAATTCCAATATCATCAAACCAATCTTCCAATAGAGGATATAAAGCAGAACTAAACGAATTATATATATCATAGGTGTAATTAAATAATACAAAATCAGTTGCTTCCCAAGCTGGATCATTAGGATTTGAGTTAGCAGTTAAACCTGCTAATCTTGCATCTCCTCCAAGTCCATCAAGGATAACTTGACGTGCAATTTGCAAGTCATAGACAGCAGAACCGTTACCAATTGCGGTTTGAGGTGCATCTCTTAACCAATGATTAAAACTATTACCAAAACTTGGTGAAATAGCCCCATATGCACGAAAAGCGTGACCTTCGAGCATCTCTTCTATGATATAAGTGTAATTAATGGCATAAGACATGGCTTTCCTCCAGGTCACATTTATCTGATGTGTATTAAATGCTAAGTACTGATAGACTAATCCTGCTTTATCAGCTTCATAGACATTAATCCATGGATTTGTTCTAAACGTTGGAATAAGGTCATCCAAAGGATCGAAAAGAACATTAATATCTCCAGTTAACATAGCATAATTTAATGCTGAGGGATTATCAATGATACTATACACCATTGCATCAAACATGACAGGTGCGGCAACAGGAGTGCCACCACCTGCGGGAATACCGCCCCAATAATCTTCAAATGCGATAAATCTTACCTCTGTGTCCGTAATGTAATAGTCATACATATAAGGACCAGTTCCAACAATATCTCCAGTCAAATCGATGATAGAGGTTGCTGGAGTAGAATGAGGTGATAAAATACCGGATGAGATATGACACATTAAGTCCAAAATTGGAGCATAAGGAGCAGTTAAGGTAAAGACTACTGTATCTACGTCTGTTGCAACAACAGAATCAAATATAGGCGTATCATAAAGCGAACCATAAAAAAAATATGTAAATTCATATAAAGAATGAACTTTTACTACTCTAGCATCAGGTGGTAATTCACCAGTATGGTTTATTAAATACAGTAATCGATTAAAACTCCAAGCAACAGCATTAGCATCCATCAGTGTACCGTCGTGGAAGTAGACGCCCGTTCTTATATCAACGGTTAAAGTTGTATTGGTGACGTCCCAGGAGTATCCTGTTGCTAACCAATTAATTCGCGGCATAGTTTCACCTATTATGTATTGTCTTGTATCATATATGAATAATGTTTCTACTACCTGTTCAATGACAATTTGAGAATCTTTATCCCAACACTCTGTCGGATCGAGATCATTCGGCCCAGATCCAGTTCCAATAACGAGTACTTCGAGTTCTGAAGGCGTAACTTCAAATGTACCTAACTGTAATGCGAATACTAAATTCAGTCCACTTGAGATTGCAAAACAAAGCGATAGAGCAATTATGCATACGTCTTTTCCTTTTAAATTCATTTTAATAACCTCTTTTATAATTTTAAATTTCTGGAATCCACGTTAGGTTTCTTTTAACCGGGAGAGCCCACCATCTCCCCATTACATTATAGCCCATATGATATAGATCTGCGGCGTGAACTGTCTTTACCATATTATGATAAACGGGTGCGTGAACATATAATTCCGCAAAAAGTCGCCATTGTATATCTTTATAAATTTGATCTCGAGCATTGTCATCTGTTGTTTGGAGTGCTAATGATAAATAACTCTGGATCAAGGGATCGTTAACTTGACATGCGTTAGAAACAGAAATATTAGAGTAGAGAGGATCAAGTATATTAAATGAATCTAGATAATCAGGTGCCCTTACTGTTGGAGGTACATAATAATACCAACCTCCACCTGAAGTATAAATATAAGAATCCGCTCTCGAAAAGAAAATTTGTAATCGATCATATCCTCCTGGGATTAGTCCTCTCCATATTAAGATAAAATAATTTTGATCAATAATATTACCTTGAAGGTCTATTCCAATGCTATCAAACCAATCCTTCAATACTTCAAATAAATTAGACCTAAACCAATTCTCAATGTCATAAGAGTAATTGAATGTACCAAGTTCAATAGCTTCCCAAGCAGGATCATCTGGATTAGAATTAGCAGTTAGACCAGTTATCCTTGAATCTCCTGCAAGCCCATCTAAAATAGTTTGTCTTGCAATTGTTAGATTATAGATAGCTGTTCCATTATCTGTAGATCCTAGCGAGTCTCTTAGCCAATGGTTGAAACCAGCACCAAAACTAGGTGAAATAGCTCCATATGCACGAAAAGCACGACCTTCGAGCATATCTTCTATGATATAAGTGTAATTAATCGCATAGGACATCGCTTTTCTCCATGTTACATTTATCTGTTGTGTATTGAAACATAAATATTGATAGATTAATCCTGGTTGCTCAGCTTCATAGACATCAATCCATGGATTAGTTCTAAACGCTGGAAGCAGGTCATCCAAAGCACCAAAAAGAATATCAATATCACCAGCTAGCATAGCATAGTTTAATGAAGTTGGATCATCAATAACTCTATACAACATTGCATCAAACATGATAGGTACGGCAACAGGAGTACCACCACCTAATGGAACACCGCCCCAGTAATCTTCAAATGTAGTAAATCTTACTTCTGTGTCCGTAATGTAATAGTCATACATATAAGGACCAGTCCCTACAATATCTCCAGTCAAATCGATGATAGAATATTCTGGAGTAGAGGAAGGTGATAAAATACCACAGGAGATATAACACATAGCTTCCAAAATTGGAGCATAAGGTGCAGTTAACGTAAAGACCACTGTATCTACGTCTGTAGCAACAATAGAAGAGAATACAGGAGTTCCATCAGGGAATTCATATAAGGAATGAACTTTTACAGCTCTTCCATCAGAAGGTAGTTCACCAGTATGGTTCATTAAGTACATGAATCGATTGAAGTTCCAGGCAACGGCAGCAGCATCCATAGGAGTGCCGTCGTGGAAGGTGATCCCGGTTCTGATGTCTACTGTAAGGATTGTATTACCTCCAGACCAGGCGTAACTTGACGCAAGCCAGTTGATTCGAGGCATAGTCTCATCTATGACATATTGTCGAGTATCATAAGTGAACAAGGTTTCAACCACCTGCTCAATTACATCGTTAGATGCACTATCCCAGGAATCTGTTGGATCGAGATCATTAGGTCCAGATCCGGTTCCTACAACAAGAGTTTCGAGTTCTGGAGGAGCTAAGTGGTGGTATCCCAATTGGATAGAGGAAACTAATAATCCTATATTTATTCCACTAGTAATTACTAGGCATAATGATAATGCTATTATATAGATATCTTTTCTCTCAAGGTTCATAATTATATTTGATATTGGATTATTATTTTAAATAATGATATCATCTTTATCTTTATAAGTCTTATTCTACGTAATACAGAATTAATTAATATTTTAACAAATAATTGGGTCTTTAAACTTTCAATTTATATGATTGTGATTTTACTCTTGGTTTATTTTATTATTAGATTTCAGGAACCCAAGTCAAATTTCTCTTTATTGGAAGCGCCCACCATCTCCCCATGACATTATATCCAATATCATAAATGTCTGCGGCGTGAACTGTCGTTACCATATTATGATAAACGGGTGCGTGAACATATAATTCCGCAAAAAGTCGCCATTGTAAATCTCTATAAATTTGATTACGAGCTGTTTCATCTGTCATTTCTAATGCTAATGATAAGTTGCCTTGTATCCATGGGTCATTAACCTGAAACACATTTGAATAAGAAATATTTGAGAATAATGGTTCGAGCATGCTAAAGGGATCTAAATAATCTGGATCCCAACCAATAAAATATAATTGCAATTCATCATTTTCAATAGGAACGTACCAAGAATTCCATGGAAACCAAGGCCACGAATCGTATCCTGCATTTATAACTGTAATACCTATATCATCGAACCAATTTTCCAACAGAGGATATAAATCGGTACTAAACCAATGATCAGTAAAGAATGTGTAATTGAAAGAAACAAGTTCAACTGCTTCCCAAGCAGGATCATTTGGATCTGAATTCGCTGTTAAACATGACATCCTTGCATCCCCTCCAAGACCGTTTATGACAACTTGTCGCGCAATTGTTAAATTGAAAACAGCAGATCCATTGCCTGTGGCAGTTTGTATTGAATCTCTTAACCAGTGGTTAAAACCTTCTTTATAACTAGGTGAAATAGCTCCATATGCTCGATGTGCACGACCTTCGAGTCTTACATCAATAATGTACGTGTAATTGATCGCATACGACATTGCTTTCCTCCAGGTCAAATTTATCTGACGATTGTTGAATCCAAGATAATGATACAATAAGCCTGGCTCAGTTGCTTCATAGATTGTAATCCATGGATTAGTTCTAAACGCTGGAACTAGGTCTGTCATAGCACCAAAAAGGACATTAATGTCACCAGCTAACATAGCATAGTTCAAGGCTGATGGATCATCAATAACACTGTATACCATTGCATCAAACATGACAGGTGCGACAACAGGAACACCACCACTTAATGGAACACCACCCCAGTAATCTTCAAATTTAGAAAATCTTACCTCTGTATCCATAATGTAATAGTCATACATGTAAGGACCAGTTCCTATAATATCTCCTGTTCTAAGATCGATAATTGAAGTTGCTGGAGTAGAAGAAGGAGATAAAATTCCACAGGAGATATAACACATTGCGTCCAAAATTGGAGCATATGGAGCCGTTAAGGTAAACACCACTGTATCTTCATCTGCTGCTACAATAGATTGGAATATAGGAGCTCCATCAGGGAATTCATATAAGGAGTGAACTTTTACAGCTCTTCCATCAGATGGCAATTCACCAGTATGGTTCATTAAATATAGTAATCTATTAAAACTCCACGCTACAGTATTAGCATCCATCAGTGTACCGTCGTGAAAGTAAATGCCTGTTCTTATATCGACTGTTAAGATTGTGTTAGTGATATCCCATGAGTATACTGTTGCTAACCAATTAATTCGCGGTATAGTCTCATCAATGACAAATTGTCTAGTATCATAAGTGAACAAAGTTTCTACGACTTGTTCTATTACATCATTAGAAGCACTATCCCAGGAATCACAAGGATCGAGATCATGCGGCCCTGATCCAGTTCCTATGACGAGAGTTTCTAATGGAGGTGGTAGTATTCTAAGTGGCATATCCATTGCTTGAGATATTAATAATGCAATGTTTAATCCGCTTGTAATAAGCAAACAAAACGATAAGACACTGATATAAATATCTTTTCTCTCTAAGTTCATAATAGCTTCGGATATTGGATTATTTATTGCAAAATAACTTCATTTCAATCTATATAAATCTTATTGGATATAATTTAGCCCTAATTAATAATTTGACAAGTATTAAGAAGTCAAATCCTTTTTATTGTTTTTAAAGAATTGATATAATTGCATAAGATTTAAATATAAAAAAAAATATTTGTTCTATATCGAACGTTCGATCTCGAACAATCGATTTACAAATTTAAAGGATGGTAAAATATGGACAAAATGTCTATTTACTATAAAAATGAAGCGATTGAACATAATAAATGTTCAAGATCCTCCAAAAAGAAGGATCTTAAGGAATTAATAGAAGTTGAAGAAATTAAATTTGAAACATTTAATAAAGGTGAATAAAAATGAATAAAGTCAAAACAGGATGGAAATTACCAATATTACCTCTCCCTGTATGTTTATTAGGGGCTCATGTCGATGGTAAACCCAATTTCAATACAATTATATGGTTCAATATGATCCATGATAATCCCCCTTTAATTGGTATTGCAATGAGAAGAACGCATTATACTAATAAAGGTATTAAACAAAATAAGACTTTTAGTGTCAATATTCCAACAAGTGATATGGTCGTAGTAACAGATTATTGCGGCTTGCATTCTGGTTCCAAAATCGATAAATCGAAGCAATTTGAGCTTTTTTATGGAGAACTTAAGACCGCCCCAATGATTAAGCAATGTTGCATAAATATCGAATGTAATTTGGTTAATACTATTGAATTCAAACATAATGATTTGTTTATAGGAGAAATTGTCGAAATCTATACTGATGAGAAATATGTAAAGGATAAAAAACCAAATGTTTCAGATTTTGATACATTTATATGTTTAATGCCAAATGGTCCATACTTCAAATTAGGGAATTATTTAGCAGAAGCTTATGAGGTTGGAACAAGTTATATACCAAAAAAATAAAATTTTATTTAATTTACAAATTAAAAATTTATAATAGAAAAAAGGAGGAAGTAAAATATGAAAAAAATAATTGCTTATTGCGGGATAAATTGTTCAGAATGTCCTGCTTATTTAGCTACTCAAAAAAATGATATTGAAGAGATAAAAAAAGTTGCAAAAGAATGGTCGAGTGAAGACATGGTCTTCAAACCAGAGGACATATATTGTGATGGATGTTCTTCTGAAGGAAGACACTTTGGATGGTGTGGTGAGTGCCCGATTAGAAGCTGTTGCCGTGAAAAAGGATATAAAAATTGTGCTTATTGTGATGATTACGGCTGTGAGAACTTACAAATGACCTTTGATAAAAGTCCATCGGCTAAAGATACTTTAGACGAAATTAGAAAAAATATTTAATAAAAAATTTAATATAATAAAAAGGTGGTAAAAATAGAATTAGAAGAAGTAAAAAAATTAAGTTTAGAATTGATGGAAAGCTCTAAAGCGGTATACTTAACAACTATTGATTCTGATGGATATCCAATTACACGAGCAATGTTTAACCTAAGAAATAAGGAGCAATTTCCTGAATTTTCAAAATTTTATAATGAATTAGATAAAGAATACGAAATATATATTTCGACAAATACATCTTCATCTAAAACAGAGCATATCAAGAACAATCCTAAAATTTCCGTATATTTCTGTGATCCTGAAGATTTCAAGGGAGTTATGTTTGGTGGTGACGTAGAAGTAATTAATGATATGAACATAAAGAAAAAAGTATGGCTGGATTGGTGGACCAAATATTACTTCAAAGGTTTAGAAGACCCTGACTACACTCTACTCAGGTTAAGACCAAGAGTAGCACAATTTTATTATCGACTACAAAAAGTTGAATTTGAGCCATAATTGCACAATTATCTTCAACCAATAAAATAATAGTGATATGAAGTAAATATGGAATTAGATGAAGCAAAGAAATTAAGTTTAGAGTTAATAGAAACTACAAAAACGGTTATATTATCCACTATTGACTCTAAAGGATATCCAATAACAAGAGCTTTGACTAATGTGAGAAATAAGGAACGATATCCACAATTAGTCAGTTTTTTTAGAAAACAAAAAAATAGATTCACAATAATTTTCTCGACTAATACCTCATCATCGAAAATTGAGCATATTAAGAAAAATCCTAAAAATTGTGTATATTTCTGTGATCCTGATGATTTTAGAGGTTTATTACTTAGAGGAGATTTGCAAATTGTTAATGATCTGGATACAAAAAAAGAATTTTTTTTAGAGACTTCCATAAAATTTTATCCTAAAGGAGTCGAAGATCCTGATTATACTATTCTTCGCTTAGAACCTAAAAATGCAAAGCTCTATTATAAATTAAAGGAAACTAATTTTAAACTATGTGAATAGTATGGAAAAGTTAAGGGAAGGAGGTTTTTTAATAACTAAAATTCGGCAGTTAATGCTACGAATTTTTGATGAATTACTAAAAGAATTTCAGATTGATGAAATTACTGCTGCTCAGGGGAGAGTAATGTTTCCAATTTGGAACCAAGATAATATTTCCTTCCAAAATCTTAAAAAAAAAGCAATGCTGAGTAAAGCAACCTTGTCCTACATGTTAGACAAGTTAGAAGAAGCGGGTCATATTGAGCGAATACGTTCTGAAGAAGATAAGCGAACAATATATATTAGATTAACAAAAAGAAATAAGGAACTACAAAAAAAATACATTGAAGTATCACTTAAGATGAAAGATATCTTTTATAACGGCTTTTCTGAGAATGAAATTGATGAATTTGAAAGTTATTTAAGAAAAATCTTGGAGAATCTTTCAAATTATGGTAAAAATTTAATTAGAATTCGATAAACATTATCTGCATCTTACTAAAAGAATTTTTCATGTAAAATGATATCTAGTTTTTAAATCATAGTTCAAAATTTATTTAAATCCCATTTCTATTTCTAAATCTGGTAATTAAAAATTCAATTATTCTAATTTTTCTCCACATACAAGACACTTAATTTTATCAAGGGGATTTTTAGATCTACAAAATCTGCAATATTTAAAATCCAAATCTATTATTTCTCCTGTATTAATCTGTTGATATTGCTTATCGAGTTGAGATTGATGAGGAGATTTAAACATTTGATATTTGCTTTTTTCTTGACCAGGGTTAACTTCTAATGAAATAAATGTGACAATCAAAAGAATTAGTAAAAACATCTCGATAAATATATTTGGGTCAGGAATATCGGGACTTAAATGTGATATCATTCCTAGAATTATATAGATTATGATAAATATTATCGTAATTAATTTTCGATCATTCCTTTTGTTTCGCGGTGGAATCGATCTAGGTGTTCTAAATCCTCCATTCCCTCTATGATACATTAAATTTCTTTTTGACAATTTCAGGAATATAAATCTTAACTTTATGAAATTGAATTTTAGGAATTGATATTTTAGGCATAATCAATTTTGTGATGGATTCTCGCGATACTTCTTGTTTATAAATGTTAGAATCATTTAATCTTTGTTCTATATTAAGAGGGGGAGATAAATCTTTTTCTCCTAATTCTTGTTCTTTAGGAACATTTTTAAATTCATTAGAGCTAATAATTTCACTTTTATTCTTTATTAAATAGTCAGCAAATTGATCTTTTTTTTGTGTAATCATGTTTTTGTAAATTCTTTCAAAATTTTCAACCAAATCATAATCTTTAAATAAATCATCCTCAAAAACTAATCCTGTTTTAGTGTCAAATATCATCCCTGTTATTTCGATTTTCGGGTATAAACTCTTAATTGTCTCTAAAGTCTTGATTTGCCTTTTTACATTTTCCAATTCATTATTGAATGGTTTAAAAAATTTATTTAACTCCGTAAGAACAGCATAATAATTTTTCGACAACTGAGAAAGAAATTCAGTTGGTAATTTCTCTCTAAATTCTTTTAAAGTAATTTTTGTCATTCCACAGTCTAAATGACCTAGAACTATAATATACTTAATATTAAATTCCACAATAGTTACCAATATAGATCTTAACATATCGTTAGTATAGACATTTCCAGCATTTCTGAAAACAAATAAATCTCCTGGATTAAGTTGAAAAATTTTAAAAACATCAATTCTTGGATCCATGCAAGTAATAATTAATACTGGATATTTTGGAATGTTTTTCTTATCTGGAACGCTTTCTAAGTTCTCCATGATTTTCCACTTATAATTTAAATTACCATTTACCAGGACTTTTTCGATTTCCTTAAGCAATTTTGTTAATACCTCTTTTACATTATTAAAAATAAATAAAAAAAATTTTAAACTACTTCTGAGCTAATACTTCTTTTATCTTTTTAGCTCCTCCATTATTAAAAAAATCCTTGATCTTGTCTGAATACTCTGGTAAAAGCTGCAAGAAAGGCAGGATTGCTCTAGAAAGTGAACTAAATGCTTCATTACCATCTCCCATTATGAACATTTTATCGGGATTCAGATTTTTAAAGACTTCTGGTAGAATATTAGTTAATTGAACTGCTAGAAATCTTTCATCAGCACTACCCATTGCTTCGACCTGCTTCTTAAAACCTTCTGCTTGCGCTAACATTTGTTGCTTAATATTTTCAGCTTCACCTTCTGCTTGAGCGATTAATTTTCTCTTAATCTGTTGAGCATCAGCATCGGCTTCTATTATTTTCTTTTGTCTATCACCGTCAGCTTCAATCTTTTTACGTTCTCTTTCCTGTTCAGCAATAGCAATTTCTTTATCTTTTCTTCTTAATTCAATTTCTTTTTCAACTTGCTGACTTTGAATACCAATCTCATTTTGAACTTCTAATTCTCTCACTCTTGATTCTCTTTCTGATTCAGCGTTTGCAATTCTAGCTTTCCTAGCCTCAATTGCTTGTTTTACAGCTTCCATATTCTTCTTCAATCCTGGTTCTAAAATATTTACCTCTCGTATTTCAATTGATTCGATAACAACTCCCCAATCTGCTGTTAATTCATGGATCTCTTTACTAACGATATTAATTATTTCTCGACGTTCTCGAATTATTTTTTCGATTGGCATATTTGCGCAGGTAGTTCGAATAATTGCCTCTGCTGCATTTTTTAATATTTTCTCTACGTAGTTCTCATCTCGAGGATTCCATGAAACTGCGCTAAATGCCTTCTCAGGATCTATCACTTTCCAAATCAGCATTCCCACAATTGAGATGTTTTGATATTCCATCGAAACAACCTGTTCATGAGCTTCTAAAGTTGTTTGAATGCTAGTAGTAGGAATTACTAAATATTCATCTATTAAAGGCAATAACCACAAGCTTCCTCCTAACCCAGCATGTTTAACTTTACCATTACGCAAATGTATAACGAATTGGTTTGTTTTGAACTTTCTATATCTCGTTGCCATGAAAATTAAAAATAGAAATGCAACTATTATCACTATTACAACTAACCAAGTAATCCAGACATTTATTACTTGAAACACCATCTTCTTTTTATTTTACCTCCTAATTTTTTTTCTTTTTTATAATTCATTTTTTTTAATTAAATTTTGAATAAAATTTTAATTTTGACCAATTTTATCTCGTTCTGTATCTTATTGAGCTTGCTTTGTTATCTACTAATAAAAATCCATCCTTTATATCACAGATATACACTTCTTCTCCCTTCTCAAAGGATGATTCAACAAATAACGGCTTTACATGAACCTTCTCGAATTTCATAGGATTATTAGATTTAATTTTTACAATACCGCCTCTATTATCAACATCTAAAACTATTTCTCCCTTTTGCCCAATTAAATTTTGAGTAGATGAAATATCATAGAATCTTGATTTAGCTATCTTTTTCCAAGTTGTAGAAATTAATTTTGTTGTTAAAATAGTTACACCCAGAGCAGCAAAGAAAGTAAGAAATTTGACATTATTATTAAAAAGATAATAAAATAAAATTCCAGATATTCCAAACAATAATAATGATGTAGAAAATAATAACATGAATGGTGCGGGAGTAGTGTCGTTTACAGTGCTAGAATTTCCAGTATCATCGAGGTGATCTACGTGATCAGCATGTCCAAGATCCGTATGATCAACGTGATCTACATGATCAGCATGTCCAAGATCCGCATGATCTATGTGATCTACATGATCAGCATGTCCAAGATCCGCATGATCTATGTGATCTATATGATCAGCATGTCCAAGATCCGCATGATCTATGTGATCTATATGATCAACATGTCCAAGGTCCATATGATCTACATGATCTAAATGGTCAATATGATCTGTACTTTGAAGATCATGAGTCGATATTTCAGCCAGAATTGTAGATATAATCGACATTATAATACCTCCAATAAATAATCCAAGACATATACTGAAAAAAATATCATAAAGACTATTTACATAGGAACCTGTGACTGTAAAAATCACTCCTATTGAAATTATTGTGAGTAATGTGAAAATACTTCTTTTTTTAAAATATTTGTAGATTGACCGAATGGATAAATTTTTCATCATTTTCTTTTTTTTTTAATAATTATTATTTTCTAATTAGACATTTTTTAGAACAATTCTTATTTTTTGTTTTAATTCATATAAATATTTCTTACTCTCATCCAATAATCAGTTGGAATCATATTATACTCGTCGACAAATGGAATCGCTGGTCTATTAAATGTTGAGTTAAGTTGTGGCAAATGCATAATAGAATGTCTTTTCTTAGATTTTTTGTATAGAATCATTACAATGATTATACTCAGAATGATAATTACCGTACTAATTGTTACCAAAAAAATAAACAAAAGAAATATTTCCTGAAACATCAATTTTTTTTACTTTCCTCCTTTTCTTTAAACTATATTCACGGATTTAAATATACAGCAATAATCACAGGCAAAATCATAAAACCGACAATTAATGAAAGAAAAACTATAAAAATAATCATTATTTGATACTTACGTTTTAATTTACCAAGACCCTTCTTTTTTTCATTTTTTATATTAATTTCCTCTGATTGCTTCTCAGATTTGTTTGAAACTGTGATTTTTTCAATTAATTCTTCTTTAGCATGCATTTTTGTATTCTCCCCGTTTTTATTGATTTTTATTATTCTCGAGTAATAAAAAATGAAAGCAAGATGGGAGCAGGAGTAATAGTGGATACTCTATCACTATTAATTTGTTCTTCAATATCATTATCTATTTCAATATCCACATCCACTTCTGCATCCTCATCCACTTCTGCATCAATTTCAACAGCATCAAGATCGATTTCGGCCTCTGATACATCATCTATATTTTCATCAGCATTTATATCTATGCCTATTTTAGCTACTCCTAAAATAGTAGATTCAATTTGAGCAAAATCTATCTTCTTTTCCATTGAAATATAGTAAATTTATTTATTACCCTTTTATTCTAGTTTTTAATTTATCACTTTAAAGAAAATAATTATAATTTAGTACCACATTGATGACAGTAAATTGCTTCTCCTTCTATTTTAGAACCACAAAATCTACAATAATTTGTATTTAATACAACTGGTTCTTCTTGAAAGGATTTAGTATATTTAGATTCTTCTTCTAATTTTTGTTTGTTATAATTAACATTGTAAGGATTTAATTGTCGCGACAACTCTTGAGGTTTGGCTAAATAAGGATTTTGGTTGTTGTCAATAGGTTTCTTAGAAGCCTGACTTGTTATTCCTGTAATAACTAAACAAATTGCTATTATCAATAAAAAACCTCCAAACCCACTTACCATTATCCAAATAGGAGGAGTATATCCATTGAAATTATCGAAAAATATGAAAAATATAACTCCAAACATCAAGAAGAAAATTACTAAACCTATAATAATGCCAGCTCCACTACTTCTATAATTTCTATTACGCCTATTATTTACAATAATCGGAACCCAAGCCATTTTTTTTAAAGCTCAACTATATTTTCTTATATTTTTATATATTTTTTCAATTATCTTATATTTCTTTATATATCAATATATTTAAAGGTTGTGATCTTTTTTTAAATATTGATAATTGGCCCTAAAAAGAAGATTTTATCTATAATGATATATATATTAATATATATTTTTTTAATTTAAAAAGAAAACAAATAAGTATCCTATCTATATAAAAATATATATAAAAAAAAAAAAAAATAGAAACTCTTTATTTCTTTAAAACATTAGCTTAAAGTTTATAAATATAAAGATATATATTCAAATTGAAACGAGTTAAATATTTAATGGTGATTATTGGAGTTGAGGCTCTTGTCAAAAAATAACGACAAAATAAGCATTGTAGAAGATGAAGATATTAAAGAACCTGAACCTAAAGACAAACCAGTATATCTGAAAGTAAGTGAAGAAACACGAAATATAATTGATAAATATAAAGATCAAGGTACTACTATTTCTGATCTCGTAAAAAATGCAGTAAAATGCTATGATGATTTTAATTCAATTTCTCCTGAAGTACAAGGTATTATTAAAAAATACAAAAAAGAAGATGAAAATGAGATTTCGTTCATAGAACATGCAGTTATGTACTATGGAGAACAAAAAAATCTTGACCGAGATCTTTGGGTAAGAGCAAGAGACGAGATGAAGATGATGCTTATTGGAAAAACCACCTTTAACCAGCTTATTCATGCTGCTGAAATGCCAGAAGAGAGTTTAGATAAACCTTGGCGCAAAAATGTTGCAATCGATTTAATATTATGGTATAATGAATCAAAACCACTTAAATCTCTTACTATAGATCAAATTGTAAAAACAGTGCAAAAGATATGGGTCGTAGCAAATTATTTTCACACAATTGATGCTAAAAAAGAAAGTGAGGATCAATACCATTTACTTTTTAGACATAGACAAAATAGAAGGTATGGAACTTATTGGTTTGGATATTTCACAGAATTATTTACTTCTGAAGAGATGCCTTTTAAATGTGAAGTTGAAGGTCAAGTATTTGATGAATCAATCTCAATGACATTGAAAGTAGGATATAAGAAGGAATAATCAACCATCCTTAGTATAATAACTCACTTATTTTTAGAATTTATATTGGAGTAAGTAATTTTTTGTCCTCTTGTTTTTCTTCATCAGATTTGAATAGATTAAACCATTCCCAAATTTCTAGAGAAAAATCTATGAAAGCATATCCCTTAGCTGTAATAATATTACCATCTCGAATTACTCTAGTATCAATATAAGTCTCTCTTGGAAAAGGATCTTTCTCGTTTTTATCTTTATAATTCTGTGGTTCTTGTGTTGTAGTGTATTTTTTTCCTTCAAGGATATCGCTTTTAGCAAGAAATTCTGGTCCAGCACAGATGGCAGCAAGCATTTTATTTTCTTTATTTAAGTTCTTTATTAATTGATTAAGCTCTTGTTTAAAGATTCTTGTGCTTCCTCCAGGGATTATAAGACCTTCTATATTATTTAGATTGTTAATCTCTGAGATTGTTTTATCTGGTAAAATAGTCAAACCTCCGGAGCTTTTAACTGGTCTTTTTTCATATGCAATGTAGGTAAGCTCATAATTCTCACTTTCATTTATTACTGAACATGAAAGAACCGTCTCAAAATCAGCAAATCCATCATATACAAAACATAAAACTTCTTTCATAATCCCAGTCATGCTTAAGGTTACTTCATTTATCCTAATTTTTGGAACTCTTCTTTTGAAGGATGAGTTAAAACTTCCTCTTTACGTATATCGTGATAACAGAAATCACAATAATCATCCCCTTGCATAATTGTTTTTGTTCTGGTCAATCTAAAATTCGGATTTTGATTTTTAGTATTCTCAAAATCTTGATAACACATCATTGAATAAGCATAGTCAAGATCAAAATCCTTCAACACCTCTGCCCAGACACATTTTTTAACCTTATACATTAATTTTCCATTATTTACCATTTCTGCAACGACATCCTGAGCACACCATCTGTCTAAATTTGTTTTATAGCGATCAAGTAATTCTTCAAAATTATTAACATAATTATCAGGATTATTTCGGGAACGAGCTACATCATCAGCTAGTCTTTTAATAAATTCAATAGATTCTTTATGTGACATTATTTCTAACAATGATATTAGAAATGAATATTCAAACTGATTGAAGGTAGTTATTAAATCTAAAGCATCAATATTTATTTCGTCGTCAATAGAATTATTCATGTATTTTTCATAGTTTACCAAAGATAATACTGCATTAATACTATTTTTTTGTAATTCTGGATTTTGATTGAGTATTTCATGCTCATTATCAATTGAAATCTTAAAGTCTTTTTTAATTCCATATCGAATTGTTAAAATTTCAATTATTTTGTCTAAGCTACCAGGTTTTTTATCTCTTAAATCTTTTAAGAATAGCTCAAGACCGTTTAAACACGCTAAAATCAGATCTTTAATCTTAAATTTTACTTTTGTATCACTTTTATAAGTAGATATTGTTTTAACCAAACTCTTTTCACCTTTTTTTTACTAAAATTGATTAATTACTAAATTGGAATTAAATTTTCTATAAATAGATTAAGTTCATGAAGTAAAAATGAAGTATAATTATTCTCATGAAGTATTTTTTATTTTTTTGCAAAACTTAAAATTTAGTTGAAAAAAAATTTTTAATTTGATTATGATTTTAACTCTAATTTTTCAATCTCTTCAAGCATTTTAAACTTTTTTTCCTTCAATTCTTTTCTCATTGAAACCCCACAAAAACATGTGTGAGTTGCTGATTCGCCTTTCTCTAGATTTTCTCTTGCTAATTTATACTGTCCTGTTTCCTTATAACACCTAGCCAGTTGAAAGTATGTATTGTAAGTAAACCACCCTAAAGGATCATTCTCTAAAGCTTTTTTTGCTATCTTAATAGCTTTTTCATAATCCCCAAATTCAGTTAAAGCTTCTGCATATGAATCAAATAAATTACCATCTTCAGGATCTAGTTTTATCATTTTTTTTCCTGTGTTTACTGCTTCTTCTTTTTCTCCATTGTATAAGTGATAGTACAATTTGTTATTCAATACATCAACATCTTCAGGATTTTCTTCTAACAAATCATCAATAATTTCTAAACTTTTATCATATTTGTTTCTCTTTTTGTATAGATAAGCCATATGCATAATAAGTTTGATTCTTTCATCTGGAAACAGCTTTATTCCTTCATCTACTAATCTTAAAGCTTCATCTATTTTATCATATTCATATAATACTTTATACTTCATATAGTGTAAATAAAGTCCTTTAGGATCTAAATCAAGACCTAAATTAACAGTTTCAAGAGCTTCCTCAAATTTCTTAAGATGCATTAGAATTAAAGCTTTAAAATAATAATATTTTGCGATGTTTTTTTTCCTATCCTCTAACGAAACTGCTTTATCAAGATCTAAAAATACCTGTTCTATTTTTAAATCGTCTTTCTCCAGTTCATAAATAATTTTAACGCCTTGGATTAATGCTTTCATTATGAATGAAGATGGATGTTCAGGATGACTTTTGATTAATTTGTTACTTATCCTTGAAGCTTTATCAAATTGATTTAAAGTCATATAACAATAAACTTTAATATAGTTATAAGGGATATAAATATCCTCTTCATTTTTATTTGGATGGTCCCTAAATTCCTCTTTTAAAAATCGAATAGCTTCATGATGGCGATTTGCTACACTTAGCACTATTGCTTTTAAAAAAATTAAATCTAAATTATCTGGTTCTGCATCAATTCTTAAATCTAATTTATCTAAAGCATCATCAAAGTCTTTTTTCTTCATCATATGCTTTAAATCTTCAAACATTTTTTCGATTTCAGATGATTCGAAAAGTTTTAGTACTTTCAAACATGTGTAATCTATGGAATATTTGAATTGGGCTTGTTCTACTAATTGATAACGAGAACTATAAGATTGAAATACTTCTGGAATATCTCTCCATGCTACTCCTTCTAACTTATCCAATGTATCTACTAACTTTCTTTCTGTTTCAATTCGATAAGCTAAATATTTAATGTAATCTGGAAGAAATTTCTTGAGAGATTTTTTCAATCCTTCATGGAATAAATTATTACAGATTTCATTTAGAATAGAATCGACGGTATAGTTTAAACTAATTGATGGGACTCCATTTAGAGTATTTTGGTACAATTTATTTAGATAAGTAAATTTTGTGATATGATCTTCTGTAATTGCGCTCAAAACTTTTTCCAATTTTTCTCCTACTTGAAAAAAGTAAATCTTGTCTTCTTCAGCTTCTAACTTAAAAAAGTTTACAGAATATATATCTTTCTCAACAATCTGCCTTACATTAAATTCAAGATCAAGAGAGTCTATATCAAACTGTTCTGAAAATTCTTTAAAAGAAATATAATTTGGATATTGATTTGGGTGATTCATTGAAAGATATAGCAAAACTTTATTAAAATCTTCCTCTGAATCTAAAGAACCTTTTATTCTTTCAAAAGATAGAGTCAAAATATTATTTAAAAATCTAAATTTTATATCATCATCTATAATTCCGTATTTCTCAAAAAAACCAATTGTTCTTTTTGTAATTTCCTCAATTCTTTTACTTTCTTCGTCTAAAATTGACTGTCTATCTAAATCGTAGGATTTTAACATTCTCGAATACTCTATTTTTCCTAAATTTGTAATTCGGTACTCCTTTGTATTTTCATCTTTTGTGATATAATTGTTATCTTTTAATAGGTTCACATTTTTTGATAAAGAGGATTGATTGATAAAAATTGGAGCTCTCTCATCAAGAAAATCCGACCATTTTAAATAATTATTATTATACGCCATCCAAAGAATTATATCTTCATAATTTCGGGTTCTCGATATAATTTCTGGAGGGTAGCTTAAATTCCTCTTCGCTTCTTTTTCTCTTGATAATTCGTTGAATCGATTTTCACCTTTAGAGGTTATCTGATATAAACCTCTCTCTATTTTTTCTATAAAGCCCTTATTCAACAACCGATTCATATAATTTGATAAAGTTGATTGTGCAATCTCAATCGGTTCCTCTTTAAAATCAGACCATTCGACTTTATCATTATTTTTTAGCATCCATAAAATAATATGTTCAAAGTTCTTTTTTTCGAATTTTGGCTCACGAACCTCCTCAGGAGGATAATTTATATTTTGAGAATGACTCATAAAATTCACGCTATAGCTTTTAATTAAATATATGTTGGACAATATATTTATAGTTTCTACATCCATACTTCAAATGTAGTTATGAACTATAATATGTACTTAAACAGTTTTTGAACTGACAATTCACTAATAAATCCATATTTTTCTGATTCTTAAGATAATTACATTAGAAATGTAGATGCTAAACTACATTTTGCATTCAAAATCTCTTGAAATAAACGTAAAATTTCACAATATCGTTTGAATTGTTATGTTGATAATCTGTTACTAATTTTAATTACATCAAGTTAGTACTCAGCAGTTTTAGAGTTTTCTGAAAATTCAAGACTTCTTAATTATCCTAGAACTTCAAAGCACATACTCAAGGATACCAGTTCAATAGTGAGAAAAAAAAGAATAGATTTAGTTAAAGTATAACCTAATCTGACTTATATTCAAAACTGGGATACTCTCTAATTAGAGCAATATCGAACTCCATCATTAGTGATATTATTGGCTCTTCATACATATTTAAAATCCTGAAGTAAAATCTCATTATTTGAAAAATTATTCATGTCTATCATGAAATGATAATTTCTAAATTTTTAAATTTCTCTTTTAAAATTTTATAAAATTTACCAAACATTTATTGTACTTAGGAGAAAAAAGAGAAATAATCAAAAAATTGTTAGAATTGGTTATGTTCGATACTAATCATCGATTTAAAGAATATTTTCCCCACAAGAAATATTTCAGCATTAAAAATGATATAACCTCATAAATATTTAGTCTTTTTATCTATCATCTACTTTATTAATCTTCTAATTTTTTATCAGCTTTTCCCAGTCAATAATAGTTCTTATAAATTTACACATACAGAATCCAGTAAATCCAGAAGCTAATATGATCTCCGCCAATAAAGATAATCTCTCATTTATTATATCCAAAAAAATATGTTTAATATTCACTTGTCCATCTCTAAATATCGGATCTAAGACATTTTTAGACACATTAAAACTCAATTATAATATAGAGTCTCTTTGAGATAGGAATATAAAAATGAATATTTTAAATTAGAAACTTAAGATATTTAAAATTAATACTACTTTTAAATTCTCATTCTATAATTTCAATGAGACTAATAGTGTCGGATTCAAAATTCTTTTTCCTTTAAAGTAATAATAATTATGCACTTAATTTTTGCTATAATATAGAGATGATTAATAATGAAATATCAAGATAGGAAGTGGATGATTCTAATTAATCATATTAATGTATTTTATAAATCTTCGAATTATATATTTTTGAAGCGGATTTCCCTAGAAAAACTAATTGAAAACCAATGGTGTAAATTAATTATTAGAAATAAAACTAAATCTAAATTTCTTCTTCTTTTTGTAATTTGTACTATAATCCCAACCTTTCTTATTATAGGTGCACAAGCTACTCCAGATAAAGCATGGGGTAAATCGACTGGACAGTCGCAATTTTTCGGTTTCTGGGTTGATAGATTTGATCTTTATGCAAGTGTCGATGCGGTTGTATATTATGCGTCAAGTGGAATACCTGGCTGGTATATTAGATCTTATGAGACCGATCAAGCATGGAATGCTTATCCCGGTTGGCCATTCTTAGCATGTTGGAAATGGAAAAATATTGATATAGATACTTATGTATATGAATTCTCAGGGAGAATAGTAAAAGTAGTACATCAAATTTACGGGAGAGTTGAAAACTGTTATAATAGTAATCATTATGCTACTATTACTGTAAAAGCTTGGGTTGAAGGAGGGGAATTTGTAAGCACCAGTTACCAAGTAATAGTACACTATAATAATATTGACTATGTTCGGCTCATCGAATCTGGTACATCGTGAAAATGAGAAATAATTATAATTAAATTCTAATTTCCTTTTTTTTTAATTATTCTTTCAATATCTTTTGCCTTATTTAAATATTAGATTTATTATGTGAAATTAATTTTTTAATGTAAATATGCTATCTATCAATAATAATATGTTTAATAGAAAACATATGCTTATACTATCTAACTAATCGAATTATCAATTTTAATTGATCTATAAAATGACAAAATATGACCGTTTTTTCATGAAGGTTTTGAGTTCTCATAATACTCAAATTTATTACATCGACTCTTGAAATAAATATAGTGAGAACTATCTAACCTAATATAGTGTTAAAACCCAAACTTAAAGAACTGTAAAAGTATAAAATAATATCAAATATAATTAAAAATTATTAATACATTGAAATTTTTATGAAATAAGGGAGCTAATCTTAATAAACTAATACGATAATTATCTTAAAAATTCCAAATAGTCTTTTTTTAAATCTTCAAAACACGACAACAAATTATCATTAGTCGTATATCAAGTCCATCAAATTAAATTTTTTCTTAAAATAGCTTGCATACGCTAGTTTAAATGTCTTATATCTTAATTACTCACACTAAATTTATACAAAAAATACTTTTTATGTCGTAATAATCCAAAAAAAAGATTAAAATGATATCAAAAAGAACTAAAATTGTTTTAGGATTAGTATCAATATGCATAGGATCCTTTTTCGCAACAACAGCCTTAGCATATATAGAATATAATCATGAGCATACTATATATGGTTACAATGTTTGGTATGATATAAATAACAATCCAGTCTATGAATTTCAATTTTCATTAACTGCTAAATTAGATGTAACTTCAAATGGTTTTAGAATTACATCATATAGTGGGAGCACTACATTCATTTCATTTCATATTTGGATTTTTCCAATATATGAAATCGTATCTGTTTCAAAAACTTATGAACTTGGATATACTGGAGACTACTTAACCTCTGTAAAATATACATGTACAGGTTATGTAAGGAAAATTTTAAATCATGCCGTACATGTTTGGGTTAAAGTTTGGGTAATAATTTATGGTGATGGAGGAACAGGTCAAGGAATAAGTTACTGGGATAAACAAGGAATTGATGCCATTTTTGATTATATTCCGTACTACTAATATTTTTCCAAATTTTTTTTTTTAAAATTTTTATCATGATTAGGAATTAAAAAATAGTTTAACTCTTAGTTACTTTGCTTTCCTCCTAGTGCATAACTTCAAATCAATTTAAAAGATTTAACAAGTAAAAATAGGATAGTTTTCTATTTTTTTCTCAACCCTGTACTTAGCATTCTATAGATGATAATACCCAATGAGAACATCGTCGAGTAGATCAATATATATCGAGGAACCATCTCCATATTGAATGTCCAAAAAAATAAAAAGTAATATACTATTGTTAGAAAGGCTAGAACTGCTAACATTATCCAAGTCTCAATTTTCCATCGAAATACAAAGTAGCTAACTATTGTTATAAAAACTAAAACAGCCAGGTATAATATTACCAAAACGATATAATTTCACCCTTTATTGTTTTAACATTTAATGTATTAATTTCTTGTGTTTAACCAATTAAAAATTAAGACTAATTCTTATTCTATTAAGATGGATTTACCTATATAAACCTTCTTTCTGTGGTATTTTAATCGTCAACATTTTCTCTTAACCCTATTGCATTAAAGTTTTCGAAGAATAATAATATAGAAAGACAAGAGACTTTCTTAGATAATTTTAATATATTATCAAATGTAAAATTAGAAAGTAATTTATATAAAGAAGAAAAAAATACTTATACATCATTGTAGAAAAAGTGCTTTATAAAGAATTAAATTTGTAAATAATAGAATTTCAGATATTTTTCAAAAATTTTTAAATAAAATGAACATAAAACATATAAATTTATATCTTATAATCGGAATTATCCTTAATTTAGTCCTATGTGGAGCATTTCAATCTAATATATTTACAAAAAATCCAAGTATAGAGAAGAGGTCGATTCTTAACCTTGATAATTCACTAATTTATAATACAATTTCAAGTGAAAAAAGTATTACTTGGGGTGGAGTCGAATATGATTCTGTAACTGATTTAGCCATTGATTCTTTAGACAATGTTTATCTTTCGGGACATTCGACTTATTATGAAAATGGATCTAGTAACTCTTTCGGGAATCTTATTAAATTCAACAGATTTGGCATTGAACAATGGAATTATTCTTGGACAGGAAACCGATCAAACTATTTTTATTCATTAGGAGTGGACTCATCAGATAATGTCTATCTTGGAGGAATTACAAATAACTTCTATAAGGAATATAATGAGAGTACTGGAGTTAAAAAAGAAGATATTATTTTAATTAAATTCAATAATCTTGGAACTCAGTTATGGAACAAGACATGGGGTGGAAATTGTAGTGAATATTGTTTTGATATTAAAATAGATCAATCTGACAATATTTATTTACTTGCTGTTAGTGAAATTTCTGAAGAGAATCGTACCTGTTTTTTACTTAAATTCAATGATATTGGAATAATGCAATGCAGTCAAATGCTAATTTCTAATACATCAATTAATTACGTGAAAGTCTCTTTAGATCATCTGGGAAACATTTATGTAGCAGGAAATATTTATGATACTGAATCCGGTGATATAGATATATGTATAGCAAAATATGATCCATTTGGAACAGAACTATGGTTTTGTATATGGGGAAATGATACTAGTAAAGAATGGTTTGCTGATATGATTTTAAATTCACAAGGAAGTGTCTATATATTGTCAAATTTAGAGAAAGAAGGAAATTATGATATCTGTTTAATAGAATTTAGTTCTTCTGGTGAGTATCGATTGAATCATATCTGGGGGGGTGTGGAATATGATGAAGGATCTTCATTAGCATTAGATTCATTTGAAAATATCTATATAGCAGGAACTACATACAGTTTCATAACAGGATATTATGGATATCCTGATATATGTCTATTAAAATATGATATAAATGGAAATTTAAAATGGAATCGAACATATGGTGATAACCAAATAGAAATGTGTCATGCTTTAGGATTAAGTTCAGATAATAATAATATATATATAGCGGGAGAAAAGTATTTTTTTGGAAGGCCAGATTGTGATGTATTGTTAATTATAATTCCAAATAAAGTTCTGACCTTAATTCCCATTTATATTTTAATTTTAGTATTTTTCATTCCAGCACTTTGCTTAATCGTTCTTATTCTCGTGTTGAATAAATTTAGAAAATAAGTATTTCTAAAAAAACTTAAGAGCTTTATTTTAAATTTGAGATTTCAAAATCATTTTAAAACTTTATTTTCTACAAGGAAAAGACTACCTACTAATTAAAAATTAAGGTATAGCAAAGGGTCAATAGAAAGTCTAATAATATTTATATATCCGTTCCACTATTATCAAAATGAAATTTAATACTAAGAAATTCAAGATAAAGACTAAAAAAATTGAAGGTGATTAATTATTTTTGGTGAACATCCTCAAAATAGATTTGAATATACAGAATGGGATATATGGTATGGATTAACAGTCATATTAGTATTTGGCATTGAGTTCATAATTTCTATCCTTGGTTTTGCATATAACCTAATTTTATTTGAGATTTTATCCCTTATTATAACTTTCACAATTTTATCATTAGGCTATTTCTTCTTTATTAAAGGAAAGCCTTTTAAAAAAACAACTAATGACAAATCTTTGTCTCGTCAATATATATTTACATTAGCACTATACTGGGGAGCAACCTTTTATACAGATTTTCAAGCAAATTATTTCGGTGGAATGGAAGGATATAGTATTTTTTTTGTTTTAGCTAATATTCCTATAGGGATTTTTTTCTTATCCTTATTACTTATTCAAGGAACTACTAGGAAAAGAAACAAGGAGTTAGACGAAACAATAGAAAAATTAATTCTTAATTACCTTAAGAGTAATCCTGGAAAAGCGTACTCTGTTAGTGCTTTATTAAAAAGGATTAGGGATAATATAAAAAATAAATCTGTTAAAAGATACTTAAAAAGAAATTGTGAAGATATTCTAGAAAAAATGCTTTCAAAAGTTGAAATTCAAACTGTTTATAAAGATGGTTTTATGCATTATTCTTATTCTGTAAATTCTTAATTTTTTTTTTTATTAAAATAAAACTAATTTAAGGCGAGATTCCGTCCGATAGTTTTTTAATAAGATTTTACCCATTATATTGATTTTACTTCTTTAAAAAAAAAAAGGGTAGTATTCACTACCTTTAGAATTAATTAGTACTTTTAACAACATTCATACAGTATTAAGTGCCAGATAATCTATGAAAACTTTTTGATTCCATATGAAAAAGTTATACAGAACTACTTCTACGTAATTTACTTTCCAAGCTGACCAAAGCCCAAGATGATGATCTCCATCGCCTAAATAGCCAATATCTTGCCTTGGAACCCACCACTCTTCATAAATAATGTGCACGTTTAACCAACCTCCTGAAACGGTATCAGTAAATTTGAAATCAAGACTAGAACACCTTACATTCCCAGGCCATTCAAATCTTATTGTTAAACAATAAGCTGATTGCTGAAAATCCATAGTACCTCCCTCATTCTTGGTATTAAGATCAAATAGAGTTCCTCCAATATGAGTTCCATAATGCATCTCAAAAGAAGTAGGAAAAATTGTCCACCATGCATTAGCGATACCTGAAAAAGCACTAAAAAAGCATATTGTTAGGCCAAATACTCCTAATAAATAATTTATTTTTTTCATCAACTTCTCACATTTTATTTAAATTTTAATTAGATTTCATCCACTATTAATTATACAAACCTTATAATTGGATTTGCACAATTAGTTTGCATCCATTTTTTTTTAAAATGATTATTACAACCAATAATCCATTTTTTCTCTCAGAAATATCATAGTGTAGCATTTATATTCTATTTTGATGAAAATCAAGTGTATCTCTAGAATTTTTTAATATAAGTAAAAAGCTTGATAATAAATTAATCCAAGTAAGAATTAAAACAAAAGAAAATATGGAAAATATGTCTTACTTAATTCAGTATCAAATTCTTTTTTCTTTATCAAAATATTAATGATGATAAAATTGTAGAAAGAATGCTTTCAAGGATCGAAATTCATACCACATATAAATTTAGATTTATCAATTATTCCCATCCTATTAATTCTTAAATTTATAATTTTCAAACTTTTTCCTAAATTTGAAGATACTCTGAGACTTAGAGAAGAACTTAAAAATTATAGAAATAAAGATTAATTTCTTAGTCTAGAAATTCAATTTTCATAATAACTTAGCGGACAAAAGATCTGCCACAAATATTATATAAGCTTCATAACTTTGGGGAGTGATAGGTGAACCCCACTCAATAAAATTATGATGACTACTAAGAATATAGGATAATTATTCAAATTTCTTGGTCTTAATATATTTTGTAATAATTCTAATTCTTTTACTTATAAATCTATTAAGATGGATTAACATGATTAATTCTTGATAATAGTTAAAATTTCTAACATTAAATAATCTTTAACTAATGAAGTAAACTTTACCTTAAAATTCTTAAAGATTTATAACATATTTAATAAAAAACATATCTCTCTAATTAGTTGAGAATTTTTCCAGAATAACATGTTCAATTAATTGTATGAACTCCAGTTGAACTTCAAACAACAATCAAACTTCTGCACTAAAAACTATAAATGATTGAACCTCTTTCTTTTTATTAACAAAAAAAAAAGAAAATAATGAAAATGGAGTGAAAAATATCATGGCTCAAGCAATAAAAAATAAGGATGTAAGAAAAAATTGTGTTGATGTAGAGAAGGTTATATTTGAGATCCTTTCCGAAGTTGAGAGAAAGGAGATTCTTGATTTAGAAGAGCCAGCAGAAATTTTGGAGCTTAGTAAAGAAATTACTAAGTTGGTGTCAAATTATAATGGAAGATACCATCAAGAATTAATTCCTATCAATAAAATCGATCAAAGAGTAGTTTATAGGAATTATATGTTAAAATATTAGAAAAAGAGGTAAAGAAAAATGAAAGAAAGTAGAGAAATAATCATTATAAAAAATGGGACTATTGGATATAATCCGAACTACATTAGCTATTAATCTTTTTTTTTTAATTTTTAAGTTTACAGTCAGAAATTAATGGTCATCTCAAAAAAAATTTCTTTTCCATTTCCATAATACTATGGAAAACAAGAGTCTGGGCGAGACTCTGACTCGCCCAAAATTAATTAAATAAAAAAGTGAATAGATATGGAATTAAAAAAACCAAACATTATGAAAAGAACTCATTGCCCTAATTGTAATTGTATTTATATTATTATTGATAATGAAATTATCGTTTGTCCACTTTGTGAATTATCTTCAAAAGATATTAATTCAAAAATTTATAATGAAATAAATAAGGGGGAATTAGTTCAATTTCAGTTTTAAACTTCAATAATAGTTCCGAAAATTAATCTATAAATAAAAATTGATATTTAGAATTACTTAAAAATAGAAATAGTAAAAAAGGTAGACATAAATGGAGAATAAAAGCCCAAAAAAGAGTTTTCATCATTATTTATATTTTCTACTTGGGCAACAATTTTCGATGTTAGGATCAATGATAGTCGGGTTTGTAATTACTTGGTGGATGGCTGATAATGTTATCTTTCTCTCCTTATCAGTATTTTTAATGTTCTTGCCACAAATTTTGGTTACACCTTTTAGTGGAGTAATTGCAGATCGATGGAATAAAAAAATTATTATTGCAATATCAGATTCAATGCAAGCAGCGTTAACGTTTTTGCTTTTTGTATTTTTTCTCTTGGATATTCAAAATATAGGGTTTATTCTTACTATAAATACATTTAGAGCAGCATCTTTTGCTTTTCAATATCCTACAGTATCCTCTCTTGTTGCAACAATGATTCCGAAGGATAAATTAAGTAGGATCAACGGGTTAAACTTTCTAAGCGCCGGGCTCATTTACAGCACTGGGCCTATGATTGCTGCTTTTTTGATGGCACTTATTCCACAAACGGAATTGATCTTTCTTATCGATATAATAACATTTTTGATTGCTATGGTCCCGTTAGTGATTATCAAGATCCCCAAAGTAAATCAGACAACGGTAGAAGCTACGAAAAAGTCGATGTTTAAAGATTTTAAGACAGGTTTGATAACAATCAAAATGATTCCAGGTTTATTTGCCATGATTGCTTTTGCTATGATTTGGAACTTTATTCATCGACCATGGGCGGTATTATTTCCAAATTTTATAAAAGAAACTCATGGAGGTACTGCTTTAAATCTTGCATTATTAACAACATCCAGTCAAGTTGGAAACATAGTGGGATCTCTAATAACGACATATAAGAAAACATGGAAACATAAAATTAAATTAAATATAATTGGTGCCGCGATTACTTTTATATGTCAAATACCAGCAATTCTTGCACCCCAAGGGAATTTTATACTTATGATCATAGCTCTCTTTCCTGCTTGGGTACTCTTTCCAATTACAGTTTCCACTTACTTAGCAATATTGCAAACAGTTGTTTCAAAAGATAAACAAGGTAGAATAATGTCAATTGATCATATGATTTCTATGCTAATAGCTCCTATAGGTGCTTTAATCGCAGGGCCATTAGCATTACTTATGGGAATCCGCACTTTGTTCCTAATAATGGCAATCTTAGGGATTTTACATCCTTTTGGCATTTGGTTTTTTACTAAAATAAGACAGCTTGAAGTAATAGAAAGAGAAATAATGGCTAAAGGAGAATTGGAAAAAGTAGCAGAAGAAGTTAAAGAAGAAGAGGAAGTTGTCCAAATTACTGAAATTATTGAATAATTAATTTCAGTTTTTTCTATTATTTAATATTTATTTCTAATCTAAAATTTTATTGATATTTTAAGAATTTAGTATTAATCAAACTATGAATATCTGATCATATGAGTTACCTACACAAAGGTCTTAAAAAACTGATAGATAAAAGAACAATCTTTTACTTCATAATAAAGGATGAACTTCACATGAAGTCCGAACTCAAACTCTATTTATGATGTGTATGGTAATATTTTCATAAGTATAGAGAAACTCCTCAGTACTATCATTTTAGAAAATGGAACTGGAAATATAGATTTGTTAATCTATATAAACCAAAATTTTATATAAAAAAAAGAAATTAATGAGAAAGGGTATTAAAATTGGCTGAAAAATCAGAATTAGAAGAATATTTAATAGAAAGCTCTAAAATAGAGGAATCAAAAATATCAGATTCTGAATTATTAATTATTGATAATGTAATTCAAGAAATTGCCCCTGAAGTCTCATTTTGGTATCAATTTCGAGAAGATGAAGCTGAAGAACAACAGATAAAGACGGGACGTCTTCATGAAAATAGGATCTTGGGGATATTACTAAAGTTTTACTTAGATGGGATTAACAAAATAAATACTGCTGAAGTAGAAGTGGAATATAAGAGGTATTATAAAGAAATCGCTCGATCTACTACTTCAACATATTTGAATATGTTAAAAAAAGAATCGATGTTATATACAGAAAGAGAGGGAAGATTAGTCAATTACATTTTTTATGAGGAACCACCAAGAAATATTAGACCTTTCTGGTTCACTAGAATCTTCTGCATTGTTCCTGCTTACTTTCATAGAGCATTAAAGTTTTCTAAGCTATATTTTGAAGCAGAAAAGTACGTCAAGCAATATACTGAAGAAAATAGTGAGAAGGAACTTGAGAATTTATTACGGAATTTCAAATTTATTCTTGGAATAATAATATTAAAAATCTTTAAAAATAGAAGCACTAAATGTATCGATTGTCAGTTTAGCAAGAGAGAAATTTATAAGAAAATAGAAGAAATGATCGGTATTGCGATCAAAGATAGATCTGATGTTTTGTCTAATGAAATAACTGCTGATATAATTGATAAATATTCGGAAATATCAATTTTTAATGGAAATGATGTATTAGAAGAAAATACTAAAGAGGAGATCATTGAAGAAATTCTAAAAAGAGCTGATATCTTCAATAAGGATTTGGATTTTCAGATTATGGTATCATTGAGAAGAAAAGATTCGAGGCTTAAACATATAAAGTCTTTAGAAGAAAGAAATGAAGGTTTTTGAACTCAAAACTTAATTTTTTCTAACATTTTTTAATCAAGATTAATATTTTTTATTCTGAATTTTAAATCCCATTCTCTTATAGCTGAAATAAGATTTAATAAGTGCTCCTTAAAATTAATAATAGTTGAATACTCATAAAAATGCACTTTGTAAGAGAAAATTTCTCTTGCGAACTTTATTTTTCCTTTTTGTGGAAGCCAACGTCTGTTAGATATTTCAATATAATTATGATAAGCATTCTGATCCTTTTTTAATCCTAAACTACTTGATTTCATGTATATTCTTATTATTTGGGAGTTTACTTCAATGTGTTTTATTAATTTAAATTTAAATTCAATTTGGACAGAATATGGTTCTTTCAATTTAATTAAATACATATCATGCTGCAAACCTCTAAGAATAGGGATTAAAATTATTGAAACAAAATACACTATAGTCAATCTTATAATTAGAGAAATTAAAACATAGTTTGAAAAGAAA